>CANHTE010000109.1 GCA_947462945.1 Acetobacteraceae bacterium | reverse complement strand
CGGGATGTCCATCAACTCGCGCAGGCGCTGCTCGATAACGAAGCATTCGGGGGCCTTGATGTCCTCCAGGTTGATACCCCCGAAGCTGGGGCCCAGGAACTTCACGCAATTCACGAATTCATCGGCATCCTCGGTATTGAGGCAAAGATCCATGCCATCCACATCGGCGAAGCGCTTGAAGAGGGCCACCTTGCCCTCCATCACCGGCTTGGAGGCGAGCGCCCCCAGATTGCCCAATCCCAGCACGGCCGTGCCATTGCTGATGACGGCCACGAAATTGCCCTTGCTGGTATAGTCAGAGGCCAGGGACGGATCGCGATGGATATGCAGGCATGGCTCGGCCACGCCGGGTGAATAAGCCAGGCTGAGGTCCCGCGCCGTGACCAGCGGCTTGGTCAGCCGCGTTTCCAGCTTCCCGGGCCGCCCCTCGGCATGCATGGCGAGCGCCTCTTCGCCCGTCACCCGCGCGGTGCGCGTATCGGCCGGGGTATCCTGGCGCTGGTCACTCATGATTTGGCTTCTCCATCCCGGGCGTGAATGCCCTTTCTAGCCCCCAGCCTCGTTTCCGCGAAAGCCGCCCCTTCGCGGGGGAAGCGGGCTCGGCTATTGCCATGCAGTGTCACAGACCCGATCCGCCGAAGGTGCGACGCCAGCCATGGCGCAATGGTTCGCGGCGAAAGCCACGGCCGGGGCGGCCCTCGTCTTCTTCCGCATGGGCGATTTCTACGAATTGTTCCACGAGGATGCCGAAGCCGCGAGCGAGGCTTTGGGGATCGCCCTCACCCATCGGGGCGAGCATCAGGGACGGCCGATTCCGATGTGCGGCGTACCCGCACATAGCCATGAAGCCTATCTGGCCCGGCTGATCCGGCGCGGTTTCCGGGTTGCCATCTGCGAACAAACCGAAACGCCCGAAGAAGCCAAGGCCCGCAAGGCCTCCACCCTGAACCGCGAGATCATCCGCATCGTCACTCCCGGCACCGCAACGGAGGAAGCGCTGCTGGACGCTGCCCGCCCGGCCTGGCTGCTGGCGCTGGTGGAAGGGGGCGCCGCCTGGCTCGATGTGACGACGGGCTTGTTCCACACCCAGCAAGGGGCGGAGCCTGCCGCGCTGATCGCCCGCCTGGCGCCGGCCGAAATCCTGGCCGAGGAAGCGCTCGGCATTGAGGGCGCCATCCCCGCCATCGCCCCGCGCGATGCGGCAGGGCGGCTGGCCACGGCGCTGGGTGCGGCCTCATTGGAAGGATTTGGGCAGTTCAGCCCTGCCGAAATCGCCGCCGCGGCCATGGCGGTGGAATATGTGCGCGCGGTGAACAACGGCAGCCTGCCGCGCCTGGCCCCCCCGGTGCCGGAGGGTGCGCGCGGCGTGCTGCTGCTGGACGCGGCCACGCGCCGCAGCCTGGATATTCTGGAAGCCCCGCGTGGCGCCTCGCTCCTGGCCGCCGTGGACCGCACCCTGACCGGCCCTGGCGCGCGGGAACTGGCCGCACGCCTGGCGGCACCTCTGGATGACCTGCCGGCGATCAGCGCGCGCCTGGATGCAGTGGCCGCGCTGCACGCGGATAAGCCGCGCCGCGCCCGGCTGCGCGCGGCGCTGAAGGGCGCGCCCGACATGGCGCGTGCCTTGGCCCGCATCAGCCTGGAGCGCTTTTTCCCGCGCGACCTAGGCGCCATCCGGGATGGCCTGCAACGCGCCGCCGCATTGGCCGAGGCGCTGGAAGGCGCCGCCCCGGCCCTGCTGGCGGGCGCCATCGCGCCCCTGGGCGCCGCACCTGCCACCGCTGCCGAATTGGCCCGTGCCCTCGCCGCCGAATTGCCGGCACGGCTGGATGATGGGGGCGTCGCGGCAGCGGGCTATGACGGTGAACTCGACGCGCTGCGCCGCCTGCGGGATGACGCGCGTGGCGCCATCGCGGCCATGCAGACCGACCTTGCCCAGGCCTGGGGCGTGGCGGCGCTGAAGATCCGCCATCACCAGCAACTGGGCTATCTGGCGGAAGTGCCAGCCGCCGCCGGTGAGAAATTGCTGCGCGAGGCGCCGGCCCGCGCCACGGGAGAGCTTTCCCCCATCCACCGCCAGAGCATGGCCAACGCGCATCGCTTCACCTGCGCCGCACTGGCCGCGCTGGACCGCCGGCTTTCCGAGGCAGGCGAACAGGCGGCGAAGCGCGAACGCCTGGTGATCGCCCATCTGCGCCGGCTGATCCTGACCCATGCCGAGCCCATCGCCGTGGCCGCGCGGGAGATGGCGGCGCTGGACGTGCTGGCGGCAAGCGCCGAACTGGCCACCGAAGGCGCCTGGTGCCGGCCCGACCTGACCGAAAGGCCGGATTTCGCCATCGAGGCCGGGCGGCACCCGGTGGTCGAGGCCGCACTCCGCCGCGCGCGCGGGCCGGCCTTTGTGCCGAATGATTGCGACCTTTCGCCCGGGCGGCGCCTTTGCCTGCTGACGGGGCCGAACATGGCGGGCAAATCCACCTGGCTGCGGCAAAATGCGCTGATGGTGATCCTGGCCCAGGCGGGCTTGTTCCTGCCCGCCGCCGCGGCCCGCGTGGGGCTGGTGGATCGTCTCTTCAGCCGGGTGGGCGCCGCCGATGACCTGGCCGGCGGGCGCTCCACCTTCATGGTCGAAATGACCGAGACCGCCGCCATCCTGAACCAGGCCGGGCCGCGCAGCCTAGTGGTGCTGGATGAGGTGGGGCGCGGCACCGCCACCTGGGACGGGCTGGCCATCGCGACCGCCGTGCTGGAGGCGCTGCATGACCGCATTCGCTGCCGGACCCTGTTCGCCACCCATTTCCACGAACTCACCGCCCTCTCGGAGAAATTGCCCGAGCTTCGCCTCGCCGCCATGCAGGTGCGCGAATGGCGCGGCGAGGTGGTGTTCCAGCACAGCGTGGCCGCCGGTGCGGCCGAGAAAAGCTGGGGCGTGCATGTGGCCAAACTCGCCGGCGTGCCCGCGCCGGTCTTGAAACGAGCGGCCTTGGTCCTCGCTTCGCTGGAAGCACGCGCGGCTGCCGGGGCTGATCCCCTGGCGGCCGAGATGCCGCTTTTTGCCCGGGCGCCCACCCCACCGGCAGTGGCGGCCCACCCGGCCCTGGCGGCCCTGGCCACGCTGGACCTGGACGCCCTCTCCCCGCGCGAGGCGCAGGAGGCGCTTTACAACCTGAAGGCCCTCGCGGACGGCACAGAAGCTCTGTAGTGTGTTCGTCATGAGGACCGCGACGGCCGAAAGCGCCGAGCAAAGCTTGTTGGAAACACTGCTCCCCGGTGGTGCGCCGATTGCGCGCGACATCGCATTGGGGTTGCTGCGCCGTGAGTTGGGCGGTGTGCAGGCCGTGGTGCAAAAAGCCTTCGAGGAGCGCGAGATTCACGGCCTCGCGGCCGCCCGCCGCATGGGCCACCAGATGGACCGGCTGATGCTGGCCATCCAGGACTATGCCGTGGCCATGGTGCCCAGCGCCACCGGCCAGCGGCATGTGGATTATGCCCTTGTGGGGACCGGCGGCTATGGAAGGGGCGTCCTGGCGCCGCATTCCGATATTGACCTTCTGTTCCTGACCCAGCGCGAGCCCGGCCCCCGCACGCGCCGCCTGATCGAGTTCATGCTCTATCTGCTGTGGGATCTGGGCCTGAAGGTGGGCCATGCCACGCGCAGCCCCAAGGAATGCATCAGCGAAGGGGTGAAGGATTCCACCATCCTGACGGCCCTGGTGGATGCGCGTTTCCTGTCAGGCGATGCCGCGCTATTTGAGGAGTTCCAGGCCGCGTTCCGCAGCTTGCGCCGGGAGGGGGGGCTGGCGCCCTTCCTTGCCGCCAAACGGGCCGAGCGCGCCACCCGCCACAAGCGCTACGGCGAAAGCCCCTTTCTGGTCGAACCCCACGTCAAGGAGGGCCGCGGCGGATTGCGGGATTTGCAGACCCTCTATTGGCTCGCCCGCTACGCCTTCGATGTGGCCCGCATGCCCGAACTGGTCGGCCCCGACAGCCCCGGGGGCGGCTTGCTGGTGGAGGGCGAGGCACGCGCCATCCGGCGCGCCTGGGACTTCCTCTGGACGCTGCGTTTCCACCTGCACTACGTCACCGGCCGTGCCGAGGAGCGCCTGACCTTCGACCTCCAGCCGGTCGTTGCCGCCCGCATGGGCTATACCCGCCATGGCAGTCAGGATGGTGCCGAGCGGCTGATGAAGCACCTGTTCCTGACGGCGCGGGAAGTGGTGCGCCTCTCCCGCGTGCTGGAACCGGCGATTGAGCGCGCGGCCTTGGGCCCGCCGGCCACCCTGCGTGGTGGTGATGAGGGGCTGGCCGAGCTTGGCCTGGCCTTTGCCGATGGCAAGTTGGTGGCCGCCCCGCCCGACCGCAATTTCGCGCATGAGCCCATCCTCATGCTGCGGATGGTGAAGGCCGCGCGGGATCGTTGCCTGGCCATCCATCCCCTCGCGATCCGTGCGCTGATCCGGCATTCCCGCCATGCCGAGCGGCTGCGTGGCGATGAAGAGGCGAGCGCCATCTTCATTGACCTGCTGATGGGCAAGGACGCCGCCAAATGGCTGCGCCTGCTGAATGAGGCGGGTTTCCTCGGCCGTTTCCTGCCCGAATGGGCGCGCATCGTCGGCCTGATGCAGTTCGACACCTATCACGTGTTCACGGTGGATGAGCACACGATCGAGGCCATCGGCGTCCTCAAGCAGGTGGAACGGGGCGAGCTGAACGAGATCGCGCCCGTCGCCACCGAGCTGATGGGGCAATTGCAGTCCCGCCGGGCGTTGTTCGTGGCCACCCTGCTGCATGACATCGCCAAGGGCCGAGGTGGCGACCATAGCGAGATCGGCGCCCGGCTGGCGCAGGAAATCTGTCCGCGCCTTGGCATGTCCGCCGAGGAGACCGAGACCGTCTCCTGGTTGGTGCTGCACCATCTGCTGGTCAGCCAGACCGCCTTCAAGCGCGACATCGAGGACCCCAAGACCATCCTCGACATCGCGGACCAGGTGCAATCGCCGGAGCGGCTGCGCCTGCTGCTGGTGCTCACCGTGGCGGATATGCGCGCGGTGGGGCCACGCGTCTGGAATGCCTGGAAGGCCACGCTGCTGCGGGAGGTGTATTGGCGCGTCTCCGAAGTGCTGGCCGGCGGCATGACCGTGCCGGAGCGCGATGTGCGCGTGGCCCGCGCGAAGGAATCGGCCGCCGCCATGCTGCCCGGCTTCACCCAGGCGGAGGCCGACATGTTCATGGGCCTCGGCTATCCCGGCTACTGGCTCTCCTTCGACAGCGAGACCCATGCGCGCCATGCGGGCGTGATTCGGGAGGCGGAGGCGGACCAGGCGCCGCTCACCGTGCGCACGCGCGTCTTGGCCGAGCGCGGCGTGACCGAGGTCACCATCTATTGCAGTGACCATCCGGGCCTGTTCAGCCGCATCTCGGGCGCATTGGCCGTGGCCGGCGCCTCCATCGTGGATGCGCGCATCCATACGCTCACCAATGGCATGGCGCTGGATACCTTCTGGGTGCAGGACAGCGCGGGCGGAATCTTCGAGGCACCGCATCGCCTGGCGCGATTGGCCGTGCTGATCGAGCAGGCGCTCTCAGGCCGGCTCAAGCTGGCCGCCGAAATCCGCAAGGTACGGCGCGAGCCCGCGCGGCTCGCCGCCGTGACGGTGCCGCCGCGCGTGGTGGTGGATAACTTCGCCTCCAATACCCATACGCTGATCGAAGTGAATGGGCGGGACCGGCCGGGGCTGCTGCATGACGTGACGGCGGCGATCTCGGAGCAGGGGCTGCAAATCGCAAGCGCGCATATCACCACCTATGGCGTGCGCGCGGTGGACGTCTTCTATGTGAAGGACGTGTTCGGCCTGAAGGTCG
>CANHTE010000108.1 GCA_947462945.1 Acetobacteraceae bacterium | reverse complement strand
CCTACCTCGCCTCGCTGTCCATCAAGAAGCTCTCGGCGGCCTGAGGGATGAACGCGATCACACCCCCTGCCGTGACGGCCACCGCGCCGCTGGCCACGCCGGCCGGCACGCCCGCCGCCAAGCCCTCCGCACTTGTCCGGCGCGTGAACGAAACCCTGGCCGTGGTCGTCCCGCCGCTGCTGGTGGTGGCGAGCTTGTTCCTGCTTTGGGAATGGCTTTGCTCCGGCCCCGGCGCCACGCTGCCGCCGCCCAGCCGTGTCTGGTCCGACGCGAAGGAACTGATCCTCAACCCCTTCTATGACCGGGGCGGGCTGGATAAGGGCCTGGGTCTGCATCTGGCGGCCAGCCTGCAACGCGTGGCGCTGGGCTTCGCCCTGGCGGTGGTGGCGGGCGTGGGGCTGGGCATGCTGGTGGGCTCCTCCAAGCTTGCCATGCGCGGGCTTGATCCGATTTTCCAGGTGCTGCGCACCGTGCCGCCGCTCGCCTGGCTGCCGCTCTCGCTCGCCGCTTTCCGCGAGGCGCAGCCCTCCGCGATCTTCGTGATCTTCATCACGGCGGTCTGGCCCATCATCATCAATACGGCCGTCGGCGTCCGCAATGTGCCGGCGGATTATCGCAATGTGGCGCGCGTCATCCGCCTTCGCCCGCATGAATGGTTTCTGCGCATCGTGGTGCCGGCCGCGGCGCCCTACATCTTCACCGGGCTGCGCATCGGCGTGGGCTTGTCCTGGCTGGCCATCATCGCGGCCGAGATGCTGATCGGCGGTGTGGGCATCGGCTTTTTCATCTGGGATGCGTGGAACTCCTCCAACCTCTCGGACATCATCGTGGCGCTGATCTATGTCGGCCTGGTCGGCTTCGTGCTGGACCGGATCATGGCCTTTGCCGGCCGCGCGGTGACGCGCGGCACCACGGAACAGTGAGGGGGCCAACCATGAAGGAGCACGGGCCATGAATCGCAGTTTTCTCGAAATCTCCCGCCTTTCGGTCCGCTTTGGACCGACGGCACCGCTGGTGCTGAACAGCATTGATCTGAAGATCGAGAAGGGTCAGTACGTCGCCGTCATTGGCCATTCGGGCTGCGGCAAGTCCACGCTGCTCAATGTGGTGGCGGGGCTGCTGCCCGCCAGCTTGGGCGGCGTGTTGCTGGAAGGCAGCGAGGTGACGGAACCGGGGCCGGATCGTGCCGTGGTGTTCCAGAACCACTCGCTGCTGCCCTGGCTCACCGTCTATGAAAACGTGAAGCTGGCGGTGGACCGTACGGTGGGGCGCCAAATGTCCCGCGCCGAGCGGCATGATTGGACCATGGAGAACCTGGCCCTGGTTCGCATGGAGGCTCATGCCCAAAAGCGTCCGGCGGAAATTTCGGGCGGCATGAAGCAGCGCGTCGGCATCGCCCGTGCACTGTGCATGCGGCCCAAGGTGCTGCTGCTGGATGAGCCCTTCGGCGCGCTGGATGCCCTGACGCGCGCGCATCTCCAGGACCAGGTGATGGCCATCCATGCGCGGCTGGGCACCACCATCATGATGATCACGCATGACGTGGATGAGGCCGTGCTGCTGTCGGACCGCATCGTGATGATGACCAATGGCCCCAATGCCACCATCGGCGAAATCCTGGACGTGGACCTGCCGCGCCCGCGGGATCGCCTGGCCCTGGCGTCCGAGCCGAGCTTCCTCGCGGCGCGCGAAGCCGTGCTGCGCTTCCTGCATGAGCGCCACGCGCTGCCGGCGGTGGCGTGAGCCTGCATGTTCTGGTGATCGGCGCCGGCCCCTCGGGCACGCGCTGCGCCATTCGCAGTGCGGAGCGGGGGGCGCGCGTCACGCTTTGCGGCGCCGAGGCGGCACTGCCCTATGACCGCGTGGCGCTTTCCTCCCTGCTGGCGGGTGAGAAGGCGTTGCCTGACTTGATCACACATGATCTGGCGGCACTTCAGGCCCAGGGCATCGCCTTTCGCCCCGCCACACCCATCGCAGCATTGGACCGCGCGGCGCATGAGGCGGTGACGGCGCGTGGCGAACGCATCGCCTATGACCGCGTGGTGATCGCCACCGGCTCGCGCGCCATCCGCCTGCCGGTGCCCGGAGCCGATCTGCCAGGGGTGCTGACCTATCGCACGCTGGATGATGTGCGGGCCATGCTGCGCGCGGCACGCGCCGGCGGTGCCGCCGTGGTGGTGGGTGGCGGGTTGCTGGGCTTGGAAGCGGCCGCCGGCCTGGCCCAACGCGGCATGAAGGTGACGGTGCTGCACCCGGTGGATTGGCCAATGGAGCGGCAATTGGATGCAGGGGCGGGCGGCTTGCTGGCGCGCCGGATGGGGCTGCGTGGCATTCGCTTCGCCATGCCGGCCCAGCTGGCTGCCATCGAGGGGGAGGGCCGCGTCACCGGCGTGGTGCTGGCCGATGGCAAGCGCATCGCGGCCCATATCGTGGTGATGGCCGTGGGAATCCGCCCCGATACGGCGCTGGCCTCCACCTCGGGGCTGGAGACAGGCCGTGGCATCAAGGCTGATACCGGGCTGCGCAGCAGTGATCCTTCGATCTTCGCCATCGGCGAATGCGCCGAGGTGGCGGGCCGCACCATCGGCCTGGTGGCCCCCGCGCTGGAGCAGGCCGAAATCGCCGCCGCCACCCTCGCCGGCGCTGCCGCGCAATATGCACCGCGCGCGGATTCGGCGGCGCTGAAGGTCTCCGGCACCGCCGTCTGGTCGGCCGGCGAGATCGAAGGCGAGGGCGTGATCCTGCGCGATGAGGAGGAGGATCGCTATCGTCGGCTATTTCTCCGCGAGGACCGCCTGGTCGGCGCCGTGCTGTATGGCGATGTCAGCGATAGGGGCTTCTACCTGAGCCTCATCGCCTCACGCCGGCCCATCGGGCGGATGCGCGCGGCGCTGGCCTTGGGCCCCGCCTTCCTGCCGGAGATGGCGTGATGGAAGGCCCCGGTTTCTCACCCGAGCAGCAGAATTACCTCAAGGGCTTCATGGCCGGCGTGGAAGCCCGCCGTGGTGCGCTGGCGCCCGCTGGCGGCGATGGCACGGCGCCCGCCGATGCGCTGCGCGCAGCCCAGGATGCGACCATCGCGCGGGGGGGAAAACTCGTTCCGCAGGAGGAAGCGAAGCGGGAAAAGCACCCGCTGGATCGCTGGAGCGAAATCGCCGCACGCGCCGAAGCGGGGCAGTTCCCGAAGCCGATTGATGATTTCATCGGCCGCTTCCATGGCCTGTTTTTCGTCGGGCCCGCGCAGGATGCCTTCATGTGCCGGCTGCGCATCCCGGGCGGCATCCTCACCGCCCATCAGGCGCGCGAAGTTGCGGCCATCGCCGAGGAATGCGGCGGCGGTTACCTGGACATCACCACCCGGGCCAATCTGCAAATCCGCATGATCCCGGCGGCCAGGGGCGCCGAGGTGGTGATGCGCCTGGGGGAAATCGGCCTGCTGCCGCGTGGCACGGGTGCGGATAACATCCGCAACATCACCGCCTCTCCCACTATGGGCATTGATCCGCGCGAATGGGTGGATACGCGGCCCGTCGTGCGAGCGCTGCATCACCACATCCTCAATACGCGCGATTTGTTCGGCCTGCCGCGTAAATTCAACATCAGCCTGGATGGCGGCGGCTCCGTCGCCGTACTGGAGGAAACCAACGACATCGCGCTCAGCGTGGTGCGGGTGAATGGGGAGCATCGCTTCCGCCTGGGGCTGGGCGGCATCACCGGCCATCAGGACCTGGCCACGCCCTCCGATGTGGCGGTGCTGCCGGCTGAGATCGTGAAGCTCTGCGATGCCATCCTGCGCGTCTTCATCGCGCATGGCGACCGCACGGATCGCAAGAAGGCGCGGCTGAAATATCTGCTGGATGCCTGGGGCCATGTGCGCTTCCTGGCCGAGGTGGAGACCCTGCTGGGCGCGCCGCTGCCCCGCTTCGAGGTTGCAGCGATGGAGCGGCCGGCGGCCCCTGATCGTCTCGCCCATATCGGCGTGCATGCGCAGCGCCAGGAAGGGCGGCATTGGCTTGGTGTGGTGGTGCCGGCAGCGCGGCTCTCATCAGATCAGTTGCGCGGCCTGGCGGAGGTCGCGCAGCGCTGCGGGAATGGCGAGTTGCGCCTCACCGTCTGGCAAAACCTGCTGATCCCGCATGTGGCGGATGTGGCGGCGGCAGAGGCCGGGCTTGCGGCGCTGGGCTTGAGCACGGAAGCCAATGCCATCCGCGCCGGGCTTGTGGCCTGCACCGGTTCGGCGGGCTGCAAATTCGCCGCCGCCGACACCAAGCGCAACGGCCTGGACATCGCGCGTTTCCTGGAGGAGCGGATCACGCTGGACGCGCCACTCAACATCCATCTCACCGGCTGCCATCACTCCTGCGCGCAGCATTTCATTGCCGATATCGGCTTGCTCGGCGCGAAGGTGGAGCAGGGTGAGGATGTCCTGCCGGGCTATGACATCCATCTGGGCGGGGGCAGCGGGGATGCCGCACGGATCGGGCGGCTGATCCGCCCCAAGGTGGCCGAGGCGGCGGTGGCGCCCCTGCTGCTGAACATCCTGTTGCATTGGCAGGCGGAGCGCTCGTCGGGCGAATCCTTCCAGGATTTCTGTGCGCGCCACGACGATGCCGAGTTGAACGGAATGCTGGAAGCATGAGTGTCGTCACCCAAAGCTTCGGCGCGGCGCCGGTGCCGATCATCCCCGACTCCGCCCCCTTCACGGCCGATCAGCGCGCCTGGCTGAATGGCTTCCTGGCCGGGCTTTATGGCGGTGCGGAAACAACGGCCGCCCCGGCGCCAATCGCCCCCGCCGAGGATTTTCCCTGGCACGACCCCGCGCTGGAACTGGAGGAGCGCCTCGCCTTGGCCGAGGGCCGCAGCCTGCCCCGCCGGCTCATGGCCGCCATGGCACAGCTGGATTGCGGTCAATGCGGCTATCTCTGCCAAAGCTATGCCGAAGCGCTGGCCGAAGGGCGCGAGGCCTCCACTGCCCTCTGCCAGCCCGGCGGCAAGGTCACGCGCGATGCGGTGAAGCGCCTCATGTCTGATGTGAAGGGATCGCCGCCAGCCGCAGCCGCCGCCATCGTCAAGCCGCGTGGCGAGGTCACGCGCCTGCTGGCCGCCGAACGCCTGACCGCGGCCGCAAGCGGCAAGGATGTGCGCCGCATCGTGCTCGATCTCACCGGCACGGGCATCACCTATGCGCCCGGCGATTCGCTCGGCGTGGTCGTCCGCAACGACCCGGCGCTGGTCGAGGCCTGCCTGGCGCGCCTGGACGCAACGGGCGATGAGGCGCTGCGCGCGGCGCTCTCGGCCGAGCGCGATATCGCCCGCCCGCTGGATCGGACACTCGATCTCCTGGCCGGCGCCGCACGAAACCCGCGTGAGGGCGCGACCTTGCGCAAACTTGCCGATGGCGAGGATGGCGCGGAACCAGCCGAGGCCGATCTGCTGGATTTGCTGGAGGCCTTCCCCTCCGCGCGCCCACCCGTGGCCGACCTCATCGCGTCCCTGCCCACGCTCAAGCCGCGCCTGTATTCCATTGCGTCCTCGCTGCGCGCCACACCAGGTCGGGTGGAGCTTTGCGTGGGCGTGGTGCGAGAGACGCGGCGTGGGCGCGTGCGGGATGGCGTGGCGTCCTGCCACCTCGCCTTCCGCGCCGAGGCGGTGCCGGCCTATACGCAAACCAGCCATTTCCGGCTGCCGGATCGGGCCGAGACGCCCATCATCATGGTCGGGCCCGGCACCGGCATTGCCCCCTTCCGCGCCTTTTTGCAGGAGCGCGCCGCACTTGGCCTCAAGGGCCGCTCCTGGCTGTTTTTCGGGGACCGCCACGCGGCCACGGATTTCCTCTTCGCCGAGGAGATCCATGGCTGGAAAAAGGACGGCACCTT
>CANHTE010000107.1 GCA_947462945.1 Acetobacteraceae bacterium | reverse complement strand
GGGGGGCCTGGGCTGGCTCGCCTGGCGGCGGCGGGCGCGGGCACGCCAAGTTGCCCGCCTGCCGGGTGTCGCGGGCGGCGCCCAAAGCTGAGCCAGGGGCTGGGCAAGCGCAGCCGCTACGGCGCCTCGCCCTTTGCCATCCGCGCTTCGATCTCGGTGATGGCGCGTGGCAGATCGGCGATGGAATCCACCACCAGATGCGCGCCGGCCGCCAGGAGTTCCGGCGTGGCACGCCCGCGCATCTCGGCCTTCTGCGCCTCACTCGCCAATGCCATCTCCGCCTCCGAAAGCCCCGCGATATTGCCGGAGAGTGCGAAGCCAACGGCCCAGCAGCCGGCGTTGCGCGCCTCGCCCAGGCCGGGGGGGGTATCGTCGCATTTGACCACGGTATGGGCGGGCCAGATGCCCATTTTCGCCATGGCATACCACATTTGCAGCGGCGCCGGCCGGCCGGCGGGAAGGTCACCCGCGCAGACCATCACCTCCGGCACGAAGCCCTGCGCGGCGGCCAGGGGGGCCAGTTCCTCCATGATCGGCCGCGTATAGCCGGTGGTGGAGCCGATGCGGATGCCGCGGGCCTGGCACCAGGCCAGGGCGGCCGAGGCACCGCCGATCAACGTGGAATGCTCGGGCGTTTTCACGGCGGCGACGTTCAGCGGCTCGAACACGGCGAAGATGGCTTCCATGTCGGCCTCGTTGAAATCATGGCCGTGTTTAGCGCGCCACGTCTCGTTCACGGCAGCGCCGACCAGGCGGATATGGTCGCGCTTGGCCATGCCCATGGGGCCGCGCGCATCATCCACCGTGATGGCCACGCCGAACTGCGCGAAGGCCTGCACGAAGGCCGCCATGGGCGCGCGGCTGCCATGGTCGAGTACGGTGCCTGCCCAGTCGAAAATCACGGCCTTGATCATGCGGGGAACTCCATCTGCATCAGGTCAGCAAGCACTTCCTCGGCCAGGCCGAAGGCGGTGGATGCGCCGGTGCCCGAGGTGACGGAAACCAGCCGCACGCCAGGCATGGGGGCTTCGAAGAACGCATCCTCAGGGCCGGAGGGATAGACGCCGATCCAGCGCTCCACAACCGGTGGCGGGGTGCCCAGCACGGCCTGGAACTCATCCAGGATCAGCGCATCCACGGCTTCCGGCTGGAAGGGATCGGGCGTGGCCGCGTAATGGTGGCTGTCCCCCACCACCAGGCTGCCATCAGCGGATTGCACGACGATGAGGTGCACGCCGTTCTCCAGATGCGGCGCCTGCTCCGCCGCCAGCCGCGCCCGCAGGGCCGGCAGTGAGGGTGATGCGTGATAACCGCGATACCGATGCAGGCCGAGGTCACTCATCACCGGCGCGGGCATGCGCCAGCCGGGATCGGCCAGGCGCAGCATGTGCAGTTTGCACAGGGTGGTGCCGCGTGCGGCGAAGGCCTCGGGGAATAGCGAGGTGAGGTCCGTGCCGGGGCAGACCACGATATGCGGCGCCGTGAAGCGCCCTTGCGGCGTATCAACGGCGCCCGACTCGACCGCCAGGGCCGCGCATTGCGGGACGATCACCACGCCATGCCGCTCGGCCAGCCAGGCGCGCAGGCGGGGCAGCGCCGCGCGGCTTTCCACGCGCAGTTCGTGGGGTGAGTGCAGCGCGCCGAGCAGGCCGGGTGCCAGGGGTGCAGGGATGTCGCCGGGGCGCAGGATGCGGCAGCCCTCGCCCATCGGGCCTGCGGCGAATTCCTCGATCACGGCCAGCGCCTCGGGCCGGCGGGCGGCCATGAGCAGGCCGCGTTGCAGCACGGGGATGCCCGCCTCCGCGCAAACACCGGCCCAGACTTCACGCGCGCGGCGGGCACGGCGCCAGGTGTGGGGCCAGCCCTGGCCGGTGACGGTGACAAAGCCGAAATTGCGGATGGAGGCGCCATTGGGCTGCGCGTCACGGTCCAGCACCGCCACGCGATGCCCCGCGCGGGCCGCAGCCAAGGCATGGGCCAGCCCCACAATGCCATGCCCGATGACAATCAGGTCAAAGCTTCGATCCACCAAAATCTCCTGACGACGACCCATAAATCAGGGTGCAGGGAAGAAATTCCCTGCTGGGGGAGCGCGAGGGGGCAAAGCCCCCTTGCAACCTCAGGGTCGCCTTGCGCGCGCCCCATTCTCCCGCTCCACCGCATGGCCCGCCGCCAGCACAAGCCCATCCTGCCAGGGCTTGCCGATGATCTGGGCCGCGACGGGCAGCCCGCCTTCGCCATGGCCGGTGCAGATGGTCAGTGCGGGCCAGCCGAGCAGGTTGAAGGCGATGGTGACGTTGGGCTTCTCCAGGCTCGCCCATTTCGGCACATCGTGGATCTTGGGCGCCTCGCCCAGGGCGGAGGCGGTCAGCAGCAGGTCCACATCGGCGCTGGCGGCAAAGCTGCGCGTGATGAGTTCCCGCCGCTTGCGCTGCGCCTGGATGTAGTCCCCGGCCGAGAGCAGCCCGCCCAAGGCCAGCCGCGCGCGCAGGAATTCGCCGTATTTCAGCGGCTGGCTGCGCATCCATTCCTCATGCACCGTCCAGGCCTCGCCCGAGAGCGTGACCCAACCGGCCGCGTTGAATTCCTGGAGCGAGGGCAGCGTGACATCCACCACGGTGGCGCCCAGCTTGCGCAGGATTTCGGCCGTCTCCTCGATGCCCTTCAGCGTGGCGGGGCTGACCGTCGTGTCCACCTCATGCATATGGCGGATCAGGCCCACGCGGCGGCCGCGCATATCCTGGTTCACGTCAAAGCTGGGGGCCGGGCGGTTGGCGCTGCCGGGGTCGCTCGGGTCATGGCCGGCCATGGCTTCGAGAAGGATGGCGCAATCCTCGCTCGTCCAGGCCATCGGGCCGGCATGGTCCAGCGTCTGCGCCAGCGGATAGATGCCGGTGCGCGAGCACAGCCCATAGGTCGGCTTGATGCCAGCAATGCCGCATAACGCCGCCGGGCCACGGATGGAGCCCCCCGTATCGGAGCCCGTACCGCCCAGGATCAACCCCGCCGCCACGGCCGCGCCCGTTCCGGAGGAGGAGCCCGAGGTGAAGCACTCCGTGTTCCAGGGGTTGCGCGCGGGCGGCCAGGGCAGATCGAAGCTCGGCCCGCCAAAGGCGAATTCATGGGTGGCAAGCTTGCCCATCAGCACCACGCCCGCCTCACGCCATTTGGCAACGGTGACGGCGTCCTCGCTCGGGATGTTGTCCAGAAGCTGGGCGGAGTGGCCGGTGGTGCGGATGCCGGCCGTTGAATAGATGTCCTTGTGGCCGA
Organism: Acetobacteraceae bacterium; assembly: GCA_947462945.1. Taxonomy (GTDB): domain Bacteria; phylum Pseudomonadota; class Alphaproteobacteria; order Acetobacterales; family Acetobacteraceae; genus Roseococcus. Next base: position 2,611 of record CANHTE010000107.1, on the reverse strand, counting down.
TGGGGATGCCGTCCAGCCTGCCCTTCAGCGTGCCGGCCATTTGCCGGGCCTCGGCCGCCTTGGCGTCGGAAGCCGCGCGCTCGGGCGTTTGCAGGATGAAGGCGTTCAGCGCGGAATTCTGCGTGGCGATGCGAGCCTCGCAGTCGCGCATCAGTTCCACGGGGGAGAGCTTCTTCGCGGCGATCAGCGCGGAGGCTTCGGCGATTGTGGGGATCATCGCTTACTTCTCCGTCGAAGCTTGTTGAGCGGCGGCGCCGACGCTGAAAGTGAAACCAGGCTCGGCCACCAGCTTCGGAGCCGGGGAGCGCAGCATTTCCAGCATGCCGCGCAGCTTCGCATGCGCGTGGCGCAAATCCTCCACCTCGGCGGGCGGCAGGGTGACGCCCGCCTGGGCCATCAGCAGGGCGAAATCGGCGGGGGGAAGCGGCTCGGGCATGGGGGTCTCTTTCTGTGCTGCGCAGCAACATAGACTGCCATGCTTGCGGCCGATGCGAAGCGGGGTCTAGCCTTCGTGGAATAAAATAATTCTGGGGAGTGAAGAGCGGCATGAAAGTCGGCGACGCAATCGCGGAGATCATGAAGCGTGAAGGCATCGAGGTGCTCACCGGCTATCCGGTGAACCACATGATCGAGCATTGCGCCGCCATCGACATCAGGCCTGTCATGGTCCGGCAGGAACGCATCGGGCTGCACATGGCGGATGCCATCAGCCGCGTCACCTCGGCCCGCAAGCTGGGCGCCTTCTGCATGCAGCATGGCCCGGGCGCCGAGAATGCCTATGGCGGCGTGGCGCAATGCTTTGGCGAGAGCGTTCCGGTGCTGGTCCTGCCGATGGGTTATCCGCGCCGCATCGCCCATGTGCCGCCCAACTACAACAGCACCGTACAGATGAAGGGCATCGCCAAATCCACCGAGGCGGTGATGAGCGCGGCCGAGGTGCCCAACATCATGCGCCGCGCCTTTGCCCGGCTGCGCAACGGCCGGGGCGGCCCCGTCATCGTCGAAATCCCGACCGACATGTTCCAGGAGGAAATGCCGGAGGGCTGGAGCTACACGCCCGTCCTTGCCGTGCGCTCGGCCCCGGACCCGGCCGATGTGAAGCGCGCGGCCGAGATGCTGGTGAATGCCAAGCGGCCCGTCATCTATGCCGGCACCGGCATCCATTGGGCCCAGGCCTGGCCGCAATTGCGCGAATTGGCGGAATTGCTGGCGGCACCCGTCACCACCAGCCTGGGCGGAAAATCCTCCTTCCCCGAGGATCACGCCCTCGCTTTGGGGTCAGGTGGCCTGGCCATGCCGCATCCGGTTCGCAAATTCCTGGATGATGCGGATGTGGTCTTTGGCGTGGGCTGTTCCTTCACCGAAACCAATTTCGGCATCAAGATGCCGCCCCAAAGCGAGAATGGCGGCCCGAAATACATCCACGCCACGCTGGACCCGGACCATCTGGATAAGGATATCCGCTGCGATATCGGCCTGCTGGGGGATGCCCAGTTGGTGTTGCAGGCGCTGCTGGATGAGTTGCGTGGCCATATCAGGACGCCCCGCCCGCATGCCCCGGTTCAGGCCGCCATCGAAGCGCTGCGTGCCCCCTGGCTCGCCAAATGGGCCGAGAAGCGCGACTCCAACGACGCGCCGCTGAACCCCTATCGTGTGCTGCGCGACCTGTGGCGCACGGTGGACCCCGACCAGACCATCATCACCCATGATGCGGGCTCACCGCGCGATCAGCTTTCGCCCTTCTGGATCAGCCGCACGCCGCTGTCCTATCTGGGTTGGGGCAAGACGACGCAGCTGGGCTATGGGCTGGGCCTCGCCATGGGCGCGAAACTCGCGGCGCCCGACAAGCTCTGCATCAATGTGTGGGGCGATGCCGCCATCGGCTTTACCGGGATGGATTTCGAAACCGCGGTGCGGGAGCGCATCCCGATCCTCTCCATCCTGCTGAACAATTTCTCGATGGCGATCGAGCTGAAGATCATGGCACTCAGCACCGAGAAATATCGCACCACCGATATCAGCGGAAACTACGCCGATATGGCCCGGGCCTTCGGCGGTTATGGCGAACGCGTCCTGACGCCGGATCAGATCATCCCCGCCATCCAGCGCGGCATCGAGCAAACCCGCAATGGCACCCCTGCCCTGCTGGAGTTCATCACCTCCAAGGAAACCCAGGTTTCGCGGCAGTGAACCAACCCGCGCCCATGAAGCGGCAACGGCCCCCGCAAGGAGGACCGTTGCCTGTTACCGACGCCTCAGGCGGCCGCGTGGCCCGCCTGCTGGCCAGGACGACGGCGGCGCAGCGCGGCCAGACCGAGCAAGCCAGCGCCAAACAGCGCAATGCTCGCCGGCTCCGGCACGGCCACGGTCAGCACCGAGGGCGCCCCGTTCTGGCGGCCGAAATACAGCGTCGTGGCACCCGTGCTGCTGAGCAACACAGACTCCGAGATCACGCTGGTCGGTCCGGCCGTGGTCGTGCCGATGCGGACGCCGCCCTGATAGACGCTCACGCCGTCATCATGGGTGATGTCCAGCCGGGTCCCGGCCGAGAGAACGCCCAGGCTGATCGTGTAGAGCGAGCCATACTGGTAGCCAGAGGCACTGCCGCTGG
>CANHTE010000106.1 GCA_947462945.1 Acetobacteraceae bacterium | reverse complement strand
TGCGCGCTCGGCCGCCTTTGACAGTCCGGCCTTTGCGAGTGCCGAGCGCTTCGTGCTGCGGGGGGAGGGCATCGCCGGGCGCAATCCGGTGCGGGCGGCGCGCGGGGCCATGCTGCTGGCCGCCGGCACCATGACGGCGCGGCGCCTGCTGAAGCGGCTGGATGCCTCGGTGGTGGTGGGGTTTGGCGGCTATCCGGCCATCCCGCCCGCACTTGCTGCCCTCAGCCTGGGCGCGCGGCGGCCAGCGCTGGTGCTGCATGAACAAAATGCCGTGCTGGGCCGCGCCAATCGCGCCCTCGCCCCCCGCGCCGATCTGCTGGCGCTGGCCTATGAGGAGACGGCGCGCGTGCCCCCGGGCGCCAAGACGCGCTGGGTGGGCAATCCGGTGCGCCCGGCGCTGGCGGCGCTGGCCGGCGCGGGCTATCCGCCGGCCGATGGCGCGCTGCGCTTGCTGGTCACGGGTGGCTCCCTCGGCGCACGGATTTTCGCCGAATTGGTGCCGGCCGCCATCGCCACCCTGCCGGAAGCGCTGCGGGCGCGGCTGGTCATCGCCCAGCAATGCCGCGTCGAGGATCTGGAGCGCGTCCGCGCCGCCTATTCCGAGACGGGCATCCCGGTGGAGCTTTCGCCCTTCTTCCCCGATATCGCGGGGCGGCTGGCCCATGCACATCTGGTCATTGCCCGCGCCGGCGCTTCCACCGTCGCGGAAATCGCCTGTGCGGGCCGGCCCTCGCTGCTGGTGCCGCTGCCCTCGGCGATTGACAACCACCAGGTGGCCAATGCGCGCGCGCTGGAGGCGGTGGGCGCCGCGCAGGTGCTGCCCCAGGCCGCCACGAATCCGGCGCGGCTGGCTGAAATCCTGGCGGAATGGCTGGGCTCACCGGAAAGACTTGCCGAAGCGGCACAGGGTGCGGCATCCCTCGCCCGGCCCCAGGCGGCCCGCGAACTCGCGGACCTGGTGCTGGCCCATGCCGCCCGAACTCAATCACGCCAGGAATCCCGCTGATGCGCGCGCTGCCCCTCTCCATCGGCACGATCCACTTCGTCGGCATCGGCGGCATTGGCATGTCTGGCATTGCGGAGGTGCTGCACAATCTGGGCTATGCGGTGCAGGGCAGTGACATCGCTGAGGGCTACAACGTCACGCGCCTTCGGGAATCCGGCATTCCCGTGATGATCGGCCATGCGGCCGAGAATCTGCGCAGCGCGCAGGTCGTGGTCGTCAGCACGGCCGTCAAGAAGGACAACCCCGAGGTTCAGGCCGCGCGGCGGCGCCTGCTGCCCGTGGTGCGCCGGGCCGAGATGCTGGCCGAACTCATGCGCCTGAAATGGGGCATCGCCGTCGGCGGCACCCATGGCAAGACCACCACCACCAGTCTGATCGCCTGCGTGCTGGAGCAGGCCAAGCTCGACCCCACGGTCATCAATGGCGGCATCATCAACGCCTATGGCACCAACACCCGCATGGGCACGGGTGAATGGATGGTGGTCGAGGCCGATGAGTCTGACGGCAGCTTCCTGCGCCTGCCCAGCACTGTCGCCGTCGTCACCAACATGGATGCCGAACACCTCGATCATTGGGGCACTGAGGAGGCGATGCGCGAGGGCTACGCGCAATTCGTCGGCAATATCCCCTTCTACGGCTTCGCCGTGCTCTGCGCCGATCATCCGGCCGTGCAGGCGATGATCCCCAAGCTGGACCGCCGGCTGGTGACCTATGGCTTCTCACCCCAGGCGGATGTGCGGGCGGAGAAGGTGCTGACCAACCGCATGGGCGCCAGCTTCGAAGTCACGGTGCAGGACCGCGTGACGGGCCGCGCCCGCACCATGCAGCCCTTCCGCCTGCCCATGCTGGGCCATCACAATGTGCAGAACGCCCTGGCCGCCATCGCCATCGCCGTCGAGATGGACGTGCCGGAGGATGTGATCCGCGCCGCACTCGCCGGATTCAAGGGCGTGAAGCGCCGCTTCACCCGCGTGGGTGAGACGGGCGGCATCACCGTGATTGATGATTACGGGCATCACCCGGTGGAAATCGCCGCCGTGCTGAAGGCGGCGCGCCAGGCCGGCGCGCGGGATGTCATCGCCGTCGTGCAGCCGCACCGCTATTCCCGCCTGAACCAGCTTTTCACCGAATTCTGCACCTGCATGAATGACGCCGGTACCGTCATCATCGCCGATGTCTTCGCCGCCGGCGAAGCGCCCATTGAGGGCGCGGACAAGGATGCGCTGGTGGAGGGGCTGCGCGCCGCCGGCCATCGCAGCGTGGTGCCGCTGCCCGAACCCGCCAGCCTGGCCGAGATGATCAACGCCATGGCCAAGCCGGGCGATTACGTGATCTGCCTCGGCGCCGGCACCATCACCGGCTGGGCACATGCCCTGCCGGATCAGTTGGCCGAGCTGCAATCGCAAGGGGGGGCGCGGGTCTCGCCCCTGAAGCGCGCATGACGGTGCTGGAGCGGGGTGCCCCTGCCGTGACCTTCCTCTCGGATGAGTTTGCCGGCCTGCGCGGGCGCGTCACGCGCCACGCACCCCTCGCCGCATTTTCCTGGTTTCGCGTGGGTGGCCCGGCCGAGGTGCTGATCCGCCCGCTGGACGAGGCGGATTTGCTGACCCTGCTGCATCATCTTCCGGCCGAGGCACCCCTCACGGTGCTGGGCGCTGCCTCCAACCTCATCATCCGCGATGGCGGCATTCCGGGCGTGGTGCTGCGCCTGGCCGCCAGCGGCTTTGGCGGCATCGACATCGAGGCCGATGGCGTCATCGCCGGCGCCGCCGCGCTCGATGCAACGGTGGCCGAGCACGCAGCGGCGGCCGGGCTGTCCGGGCTGGAGTTTCTGAGCGGCATTCCCGGCAGCATCGGCGGTGCGATTGCCATGAATGCCGGTGCCTATGGGCGCGAAATCGTTGATGTCCTGGATTGGGCGGAAATCGCCACGCCTGACGGGCTGCTGCGCCTGGATGCCGAAGGGCTCGCCCTTTCGTATCGCCACGCGGCGCTGCCCGCGCGCGGCGTGGTGACGCGAGTACGCCTGCGCGCCACCCCCGGGGACAGCGCCGCCATCGCCGCCCGCATGGCCGAAATCCGCCATGCGCGCGAGGCGACGCAACCGGTGCGCGCCCGCACCGGCGGCAGCACCTTCCGCAACCCCGAGGGCCAAAAAGCCTGGGCACTGATTGACGCCGCCGGTTGCCGTGGCCTCACACGCGGGGCCGCGCAGGTCAGCGAAAAGCATTGCAACTTCCTGCTCAACACCGGTGGCGCCACGGCGGCGGATCTGGAAGGCCTGGGCGAGGAGGTGCGCGCCCGGGTGCTGGCCCATTCCGGCGTGGATCTGCAATGGGAAATCAAGCGCATCGGGGTGCCGGCATGAAGGCGATCACAACGACACCGCGGTCCACGTCCGATCGCGAAGCGGAGCGCAGCGTGAATCGGCCGCGCCAAAAACCTGCGTCCGATCGCGAAGCGAAGCGCAGCGTGAATCGGCCGCGCCAAAACCTGCGTCCGATCGCGAAGCGGAGCGCAGCATGAATCGGCCGCGCCAAAACCTGCGTCCGATCGCGAAGCGGAGCGCAGAATGAATCGGCCGCGCCAAAAACCTGCGTCCGATCGCGAAGCGGAGCGCAGCGTGAATCGGCCGCGCCAAAAATCTGTTGCCGTGCTGTTTGGCGGCATCTCGGCCGAGCGCGAGGTCAGCCTCTCGACCGGCGCCCAGGTCATCGCCGCGCTGCGTGAGGCGGGGTTCGCGGTCTCGCCCATCGAGGTGACGCAGGATTTGCCCGCCACCATCGGCGCCCTGCAGGCCGCGCGCCCGGATGCGGTGTTCAATGCGCTGCATGGCCGCTTCGGCGAGGATGGCTGCATCCAGGGCGTGCTGGACTGGATGGGGCTGCCCTACACGCATTCGGGCCTGCGCGCCTCCTCCGTCGCGATGGACAAGGCGGCCGCCAAGGCGGTGTTTTCCGCCCATGGCCTGCCCGTGGCCGCACATCGCATCCTCAGCCCCGAGGAATTGGAAGCGGCCGACCCCCTGCCCCTGCCCTATGTGGTGAAGCCGGTGGATGAGGGCAGCAGCGTGGGCGTCACCATCCTGCGTGAGGGCGATAATCGCCGCCGGGACATCGCCCGCAACTGGCAATTCGGCAGCCGCATCATGGCGGAAAGCTTCATCCCCGGCCGCGAACTCACCGTCGCCGTGATGGATGATGAAGCGCTGGCCGTGACGGAAATCGCCACCGGCAACGCCTTCTACGATTACGAGGCGAAATACGCCGATGGCGGCAGCCGCCACGTGCTGCCCGCCCCCATCCATCCCGATGTGACGGCGGAGGCCATGCGCGTGGCCGTGGCCGCGCACCGCGCCCTGGGCTGCCGGGGCGTGAGCCGTTCGGATTTCCGCTATGATGATACGGCTGGCGAGCCAGGGCAGCTTTATCTGCTGGAGGTGAACACGCAGCCCGGCATGACCCGGACGTCCTTGCTGCCGGAGCAGGCGGCGCATCGCGGCATCGGCTTCCCGGCGCTCTGCGCCTGGATGGTGGGGCAGGCCTGTCATGGCCCGTAAATCCGCCGAACCCGCCACGCGCTCACGCAGTGCGGCGCAGCCCAAGCGCCCCTCGGCCACCCGGCTCTGGTTCAAGCAGCGGCGCGGCCTGCTGCGCGGCGCGGGCATGGGCCTGCTGGCCCTGGGCGCCGTGGGCGCGGTGAGCTTCGGCGTCGTGGCGCTGGACCCCATGGCGCGGCTGCGCGAGGGCACCGGCTGGCTGGCCGAACTCGGCCGCGGCCCCGGGCTTTCCGTGCAGGAAATCCGCATCGAGGGCCGGGAATTCGCGCCCCGCGAAGCCCTGCTCACCGCCATCGGCATCACCCCGGGCGAGGCGATGCTCGATTTCCACCCCCATGCGGCCAAGCAGCGCCTGGAGCAAATCGCCTGGGTCGAGACCGCACAGGTGGAGCGCCGGCTGCCCGGCACCATCATCGTGCGCATCACCGAACGCCGCGCCTTCGCCGTCTGGCAGCGCGATGGCCGCTTCTCGGTGATTGACCGCGAGGGCCGCGTGATGGCGACAGAGCGGCTGGAAGCCTTCGGCCCGCTGCCGCTCGTGGTGGGCGTGGGCGCCGATCGTGTGGCGGCACCGATGATTGATCTGCTGCGCAGCGCGCCCGAAATCGCCGACCGCGTGCAGGCCATCATCCGCGTGTCCGAACGGCGCTGGAACCTCCGGCTGCAGAACGGCGCCGATATCCTGCTGCCCGAAGGGCATGAGGAAGCGGCCATCACGCGCCTCGCGGAGTTGCAGGCGCGGGACCGCCTGCTGGACCGCCCGCTGGCCGCGCTGGACATGCGCCTGCCCGACCGCCTGGTGGTGCGCATGCAGGGCCCCGCCCAGCCCGCCACCCCCACGCCAACCCCAGCACGGAGCCAGCGCGGATGAACGAGATCATTCGCTACCAGCCGCCCCGCAGCGATGTGCCGGCGCGCGGCATCAAGCTCGGCCGCGCCCGGCCGGGCGTCTTCGGCGTGCTCGATATCGGCTCGACCAAGGTGGTCTGCCTGATTGCGCGCATCGAGGGTGACGGCACGCCGCGCGCCCTCGGCTTTGGCTGGCAGAAATCACGCGGCGTGAAGGCCGGCTCCATCGTGGATATGGAGGAGGCGGAGCGCAGCATCCGCGCCGCCGTCGCCAGTGCGGAACAAATGGCCGATACGCTGCTCAAGGGCGTCATCGTCAACCTCTCCTGCGGGCAGCCGGAAAGCCGGACGCACAACATCCTGTGGCAGGTGGGCGGGCGCGCCACGACCATGGCCGATCTCGGCGGCATCATGACCGAGGGCGTGCGCCGCACCCAGGCCGAGGGGCGGGAGGCGGTACACAGCTTTCCGC
>CANHTE010000105.1 GCA_947462945.1 Acetobacteraceae bacterium | reverse complement strand
TGCAGCCCGATGCGCTGCATGTGGCCACCGAGGGGCCGTTGGGCCTGGCCGCGCGGGCCATCAGCGCGCGGCAAGGCTGGCGCTTCACCACCAGCTTCCACACCCGCTTCGCTGAATACATCACCGCCCGCACCGGCATCCCCCCCGGCCCGATCTGGGCTCTGCTCCGCCGCTTCCACAATGCGGGGGCGGGGACCTTCGCCGCCACCCAGACCCTGCAGGAGGAGCTGACGCGCCGCAGCTTCCGCCGCGTGCTGCCTTGGACGCGCGGCGTGGATCTGTCTCTGTTCCAGGATGGCGCACGGGATGCCTGGACGGGTTTGCCCCGGCCGATTTTTCTCTACGCCGGCCGCGTCGCCATTGAAAAGAACATCACCGCCTTCCTCGAGCTCGACTTGCCGGGCACCAAGGTCGTGGTGGGCGATGGGCCGCAGCGGGAGGCGCTTCAGGCGCGGTACCCTTCGGTGCATTTCGCCGGCTGGCGCCATGGCGAGGCGCTGGCCCAGGCTTATCGCGGCGGGGATGTCATGGTCTTTCCCTCCCGCACGGACACATTTGGCCTGGTGCTGCTGGAGGCGATGGCCTGCGGTACGCCGGTCGCGGCCTTTCCCGTGATGGGCCCGCGCGATGTGGTAGGGCCCGGCGGCGTGCTGGACGAGGATTTGCGCCGCGCCTGCCTGGCTGCACTGACGGTCCCGCGCGCCACAGCCCGCAGTCAAGCCGAGCGCTTCTCCTGGCCCGCCTGCGCCATCGCCTTCCGGGGGCAGCTGGTCAGCCGTGATCCTCACCCTGGCTTGGCCGACCATAATGCGCTTGGCCTCATGACCGCGACGGAGTAAGCGGCCCTGCCACGTACTGATTGCGAAATCATTGATTTCTTGACGATTCGTGTGGGCTTTCCTAAGCCCTTCGCACAGGCGGAGGCGCGGCGAGTATGAACATGACGCGTGCTACGGAGCGGCCAGCACGGCTGCGCAGCGTCTTCATCTCGGATTTCCATCTGGGCACGCCTGGCGCGCGCGCTGATCTCCTGCTCGAATTCCTCGCCCAACTCGATTGTGAGCAGCTCTATCTGGTGGGCGATGTGATTGACGGCTGGCGCCTGCGCAAAAGCTGGTACTGGACCTCCAGCTTCGATGCTGTGTTGCGTGCCATCTTTGAGCAATCGCGCCGGGGTACCCGCGTCATCTATATCCCCGGCAATCACGACGAGATGTTCCGCGAATGGATTGGGCTGGAGGTTGCCGGCATTACCCTGGCAGCCGAGGCGGTGCACGAAGCCGTTGACGGCCGACGCTTCCTGGTCATGCATGGCGATGAATTCGATGGCGTGGTCCGCCACCTGAAATTCCTCGCGCATCTGGGGGATCGCGCCTATGGCGTCGCGCTGCATGTGAACCGCTGGTTCAATCTGGTCCGGCGGAGGATGGGCTATTCATACTGGTCGCTCAGCCAATGGCTCAAGCGCCAGGTGAAGGAGGCGGTCAAGACGGTGGATCGCTTCGAGGCGGCGCTGACCGGTGAGGCGCGGCGGCGCGGGCTGGATGGCGTGATCTGCGGCCATATCCACCATGCGGAGATGCGCATGGTGAAGGGTATCCAATACATGAATACCGGCGATTGGGTGGAAAGCTGCACCGCCCTGGTCGAACACACCGATGGCCGGTTCGAATTGCTCGACTGGCAGGCGCTGCGTCTGCTGCGGCAACCCGCGCTTGCCGACGGATGAGGTTGCTAATCGTCTCCGATGCGTGGCGACCGCAGGTCAATGGCGTGGTGCGCGCCATCGAGGGCCTGGCCGGCGAACTCACCGCGCTGGGCGACGTGGTGGAAGTGATCGGCCCTGATCGCTTCCGCAGTTTCCCGATGCCTGGCTATGCTGAAATCCGCCTGGCTTTCCGCCCGCGCACGGCGTTGCGGCGCATGATGACCGAGGCGCGGCCCGACGCGGTGCATATTGCCACCGAAGGCCCTTTGGGCCTGGCCGCGCGCGCCATCTGCGCCGAGCGTGGCTGGCGTTTCACCACCAGTTTCCACACCCGCTTCGCCGAATATGTGAAGGCGCGCACCGGAATTCCGCCGCGCTTCATCTGGGCGCTGCTGCGCCGTTTCCACAATGCCGGCGCGGGCACCTTCGCCGCGACGCCGATGTTGCGCCAGGAACTGGCCAGGCGCGGATTTCGCCAAATCCTCCCATGGTCAGGCGGGGTGGATCTGAAGCTTTTCCAGGATGGCGCACGCGAGGAATGGCGGGATTTGCCCCGGCCGATCTTCCTCTATGTTGGGCGCGTCGCAGTGGAGAAGAACATCACCGCCTTTCTCGATCTTGACCTGCCGGGCAGCAAGGTGGTGGTGGGCGATGGGCCGCAGCGCGCGGCGCTTGAGGCGCGGTATCCTTCCGTGCATTTTGCCGGCTGGCGCCATGGCGAGGGGCTGGTGCGCGCCTATCGCGGCGGGGATGTCATGGTCTTTCCCTCCCGAACCGACACATTCGGATTGGTGCTGGTGGAGGCCATGGCCTGCGGGACCCCAGTGGCCGCCTATCCGGTGATGGGCCCGCGTGATGTGGTGGGTTCGGGCGGTGCGCTGGATGAGGATCTGCGCCACGCCTGCCTTGCCGCGCTGGAGGTGACGCGTCAGGCCGCTCGCGCCCATGCCGAGCGCTTCGCCTGGCCGGCCAGCGCCAGCGCCTTCAAGCAGCATCTGGTCACTATCTGAGGGTACCGCGCATGGCGGGACTTGCCTCCCGTCTCGTGGCATGCGACCCGCCGCAGGACATGACCCGAGCCACCGCATGCTGCGCCGATTGACGCGCCACCCGGTCTTCCAGGCCTTTGCCGCGAATCTCCTTGGGCTTTATCTCGTGCTGGTCTATCGCACCACGCGCTGGCGCTTGCTGGGCGGCGAGGCGATGGACGATGCCTTCGCCACCCATGGCAATGTGATCGCCGCCTTCTGGCATGAGAATTTGCCGCTGATGCCGCATCTCTGGCGCACCGGTCAGGCGCGGCAGGGCATTGTCTCGGCCCATGTGCTGGTATCCCGCCACCGGGATGGGCGTTTCATCGGCGATGTGGTGCGGCGCTTTGACCTGAACATGATCCATGGCTCCAGCTCCAAGGGGGGCGCGTCCGGGTTGCTTGCCATGGCGCGGCTGTTGCGCAGTGGCTCGATGATGGTGATCACCCCCGATGGCCCGCGTGGGCCACGCCGGATGGCCGCCCCCGGGGTTGCGCAATTGGCGGCCTTGAGCGGCCGGCCCGTGCTGCCTTGTGCGGCGCGGGTCTCCTTCGCCATCGGGCTGAAAAGCTGGGACCGGATGGAAATCCCGCTGCCCTTCGGACGCGGCGTCCTGGTCACCGGCCCCGTTGTGCCCGTGCCGCGTGATGCCGCAGCCGAGGCCGCCTTGCCCGCCATCACCGCCGCCCTCAATGCCGCCTGTGACGCTGCCGACGCCGCACTTGGCCGGGCCCGTCGGTGAGCGGCATCTGGCCTGCGCTGGCCGGCCTGGCAGCCCCTGCCTTGCGCTGGAACCTGCGCCGCCGCGTGCTGCGCGACAAGGAAGAGCCCGGGCGCCTGCGTGAACGTGAGGGCTTTGGCGTCGAACGCCCGGAAGGCCCGCTGATCTGGCTGCACGCCGCCAGTGTGGGCGAGAGCCTGGCCATCCTGCCGCTGATGGAAGCGCTGGTGCAGCGCGACCCTGCCTTGACCCTGCTGGTCACCACCGGCACCGTCACCTCGGCCCGCCTGCTGCCCCAGCGCCTGCCCGAAGCATTGCGCGGCCGGGTGATCCATCGCTATGCGCCGCTCGATGTGCCCGCCTGGGTGGCACGCTTTCTGGATGGCTGGCGGCCGGATGCGGCGGGCTTCGTGGAGAGTGAGCTCTGGCCCAATACGCTCGCGGCGGCGGCGCGGCGCGGCATCCCGTTGGCGCTGCTCAATGCCCGCATGTCGGACCGGACGGCGCGCCGCTGGGGGCGCTGGGCGCCGGGCTTCGCGCGGCAATTGCTGGGCCGGTTTCAGCTCATCATGCCGCGCTCGGCCGAGGATGCGGCGCGGCTGCTGGCGCTCGGCGCGCGTGCGGTCACGACGCCGGGGGATCTCAAGCTGGCCGCACCGCCGCTGCCGGTGGACCACGCCGCATGGGACGCGTTGCGCGGGGCGATTGGTGGCCGGCCCGTGCTGCTGGCGGCCAGCACGCATCCAGGGGAGGAGACCATCCTGACCGCGGTGGCCGAGACGCTGCGCGCCGCTCATCCGGGGCTGCTGACCATCCTGGCACCGCGCCATGCGGATCGCGGTGCGGGGCTCGGCCCGGCCCCCCGCCGCGCGCTGGGCGCCCTGCCGGATGCAGGGCCGCTGTATATCGCGGATACGATGGGGGAGATGGGGCTGCTCTATCGTGTGGCGGACCTGGCGGTGATTGGCGGCAGCCTGGTGCCGCATGGCGGACAGAACCCGCTGGAGGCCGCGCGGCTGGGCTGCCCCGTCATCTTCGGGCCGCATATGGAAAATTTCCGCGAAGCGTCGGCCGGCTTGCTCGCCGCGCAGGGCGCATGCCAGGTGATGGATGCCGGCGCGCTGGCGGCCAGCCTTGCGGATATGCTAGCGTTTCCGGAACGAGCGGCCGCCATGGCGCGGTCCGCCGCCGATTTTGTCTCCGCGGCGTCCGATTTGCCGGGCCGGATGGCAGCGGCGCTGCTGGCCCTGGCGGCCCGCAGCCGGAACTGAGGTTGAGGAAAGGGCTGGACCATCAGCATTCGAGCGCCCCAATTCTGGGATCGTGGCGGCGGGATCGCGCCCCTGCTCCTCTCGCCCTTTGCCGCCATTTATGCGGCGGCCACAGCGCGGCGCATGGCCCGCCCCGGCTGGGACGCGCCCGTGCCGGTGATTTGCTGCGGCGGTGCCACAGCCGGCGGTGCGGGCAAGACGACGCTGGCCATGGATATCGGCAACCGCCTGAGGGCCCGTGGGCAGGAGGCGCATTTCCTGTTGCGCGGCTATGGCGGCTCGGTGAAGGGGCCGGTGCTGGTGGAGCCCGGGCGCCACGATAGCGAGGCGGTGGGCGATGAGGCGCTGCTGCTGGCCGCCCTCGCCCCCACCTGGGTCTCGGCGGACCGCGCAGCCGGCGCGCAACGCGCCGTGGCGCATGGGGCGGCCGCCATCGTGATGGATGACGGCCTGCAAAACCCGACCCTGACCAAGACGCTCTCCCTGCTCACGATTGATGGCGGCTATGGTTTCGGCAATGGCCATGTCATCCCGGCGGGGCCGCTGCGCGAAAGCGTCGCCGCCGCCGCCGCCCGCTGTGACGCCGCCGTGTTGATCGGCGGCGATGAGATGGGCGCGCTGGCAGCGCTGCCGCCCGGGCTGCCGGTGCTGCGGGGCGACCTCATTCCCGGGCCGGAAATGGCGGAGCTGGCGGGCGAGAATGTCTTTGCCTTTTGCGGCATCGCCAATCCGCGCAAATTCTTCACCACCTTGCGCCAGGGCGGCGCGGTGGTGGCGGGCACGGAGAGCTTTGCCGACCATTATCCCTTCGATGCGGGGGATTTGAGCGGCCTCCTCCAACAGGCCGAGCGGCTGGGGGCCATCCCGGTCACCACGCGCAAGGATTGGGTGCGCATGCCGCCCGAATTCCAAAACCAGGTTCGGGTGGTGAGCGTCACCCTGCGCTGGGATGATCCGGCCGGGATTGATGCGCTGCTGGACCGGGCGCTGGGTGTGCCCAAAGCCGCCTGACGCAAGCCGCCTGACGCAAGCCGCCCGACGTAAGCTGGGCGCCCTCGGGTCTCAGGCCTGCTTTCGCTCGATCAGGCTATGCCGGATTTTGCGGCCGCGCTTGATGCGGTCCTCGATGAACTCGGCCTCGCCCCAGCGGATGGCGCGGCCGAAAGCCTGGGCGTCCTCGGTGAAGCGGG
>CANHTE010000104.1 GCA_947462945.1 Acetobacteraceae bacterium | reverse complement strand
GGGCCGAAAGGCCCCAGACCCCAGAACCGCACAGGCTTCGAAGCGAAGCGCCAAGGAATGGGGCCCATGGCCCCGGCCGCCGGAGGCCTCTTTATGCTTTATGAAAACGGAGCTTCAGCGATTCCAGGCTCCGCAGATTGTTGTTCAGCCGCCGCACCGGCTCTTCCAGCAGCCTGATCTCCGCCACCTGCCGCGCCAGCGCCCGCAGCATCAATTCCCCCTCCAGCCGCGCGATCGCCTGGCCCACGCACATGTGAATGCCAAAGCCCAGCGCCACATGCCCGAAGGTGCTGCGCGTCAGGTCAAACTCATCCGGGCGCTCCCAGGCCGCAGGGTCCCGATTGGCCGAGGCGAGCATGATGATGATCTTGCTGTCGGCGGGGATGCGCACGCCATCCACCGCCACATCCCGCAGCGTCAGCCGGCCGACATTGGGGATGGGTGTTTCCAGCCGCATCGCCTCCTCGATGGCGTTGCGCGCAAGATCCGGGTCGGCGCGCAGCAGGGCGTATTGGGCAGGGTCGCGCGCCAGATAATACAAGGCGGCCGAGATGGTGCTGGAGGAGGTGTCCAGCCCGCCGCGCAGGAAGGAGCGGATCAGCAGCGGCGCAATCTCGGGCACGATTTCGCCCGCATCGGCTGCGGCGAAGATTTTTTGGCCAAAGCCCTCGGCGGCCAGATTCTCCCGCTGCATGGCATGCAGGGACCAGTCCTGGATGCGGGCAGCGCGGCGCTCGGTTTCCTCGAAGCGGGCATTGCGCGGGCCTTGGCCATCGAAATTCAGCTCGCCCAGCAGGAACAGGTTGTCGCGCCGCTCGGGGGACCAGGCGAGACCCAGCGCGTCAGGGAAGACCTTGGCGACAAAGGCCTCGCTGAGATCGGTGACGCCATCCACCGTGCCGCGCGCGGCCAGTTCGGCCACCAGCCGGTCCGCCTCGGCCGCAAAATCCTCGCGCCAGCGGCGGGTGACGGCAGGCGAGATGATGCGCTGCATGACCTGGCGCACGGCGGTGTGGTCCGGCGGGTCCACCTCGACGATGGGGCTGGGCGCGCGCCAGGCGCCGGGCTTGCGGATATCGGCGATGCCCGAGCCGCCGGTGGAGGAGAAGCTGCGCCAATCCTTCAGCACGGCCTGCACATCCCGGTGCCGTCCCATGGCATGAACCCCGTGGCGCTCCAGATACACCACCGGTCCGGCCTCGCGGATTTCCGCGTAGGTCGGGAAGGGGTCCAGCAGGATCTCGTCGGAATAAGGGTCCACCGAGAGGATGGGGGCGGGGCGCATGGCGCTGCTCTCGGCGGTCATGGCGGAATATCCTCAGGCAAGCTTCGGCTGAGACCATCGGAGCGCGCAGCCCACCGGCACGTCAACCATCCAGCCGCACATTGGCGGCCCGGGCGACTTCGCGCCATTTGACGATTTCGGCCCGGATGAAGGCGGCGAATGCCTCGGGCGTGCCCGGGTCGGCAATGGCGCCCATGGCGAGGAAGCGCTCCTGCATCGCGGTCTCACGCAGCACCGAGCCGATATCGGCCGAAATCCGGCGGATGATCTCGGGCGGCGTCGCGGCGGGCGCGATCAGGCCACTCCAGCCCGCCGCCTCATAACCGGGGGCCAGGGTTTCGGCGATGGTCGGCACATCGGGCAATTGCGGCACGCGGCGCGGCTGGGCCACGGCCAGGGCGCGCACGCGGCCGCCCTGGATTTGCGGCAGCGCGCTGGCCACGCTGTCCATCATCAGGGGCACATTGCCGGCCAGGAGATCGGCCATGCCCGGCCCCGAACCGCGGTAATGCACGATGTTGAAGCGCAGCCCGCTGCGCAGTTGCAACAACTCCGTCGCCATGTGCTGGCTCGTGGCCGGCCCGGCGGAAGCGATGTTCACCTCGCCCGGGCGCGCGCGCACCAGGGCGGCCATCTCGGCCACGTCGCGGCCGGCGAAGCTTGGGTGTGCCACCAGCAGCAGGGGCACCATGGCGATGTTGGTGATGGCGGCGAAATCGCGCTCGGCGTCATAGGGAATGCGGGGCAGAACCGACGGGTTGACGCCCAGCGTGCCGGATGTGCCGGCAATCAGCGTATAGCCATCCGGTGCCGCGCGGGCGCCGGCTTCCAGCGCGGGCGCCCCGGCGCCACCGCCTCGATTTTCCACCACGACCCGCTGCGGCCAGCGCTGCGAGAGTTGATCCGCCACCAGCCGGGTGAAGATATCGGCCGCCTGGCCGGGCGGAAAGGGCACGATGATCCGCACCGGCCGCTCGGGCCAGCTGCCCTGGGCGCGGGCGCCGGCCGGCAGAAGCGCGGGTGCGGCCAGCAATGCGCGACGGGATGCCATCATGACGTTCCTCCTGGTCTTTTCCATGGTCCGGGCTTGCCGCCAGTTTCCTGGGCGTTAGCTTGACGAGGAATACAGGGGAAGCGCAAGCCGATGAACAGCTTTGAAATCGCGGTGCTGGGCGGCGATGGCATCGGGCCGGAGGTGATGCAGGCAGGCGTCGCCGTGCTGGAGGCGGTGGATGCCCGCCACAAGCTCGGCCTGCGCTTCAGCCCGCATCAGGCCGGCGCCATGGCCTATCGCGACACGGGCGAGGATTTGTCGGAGCCCGTTTTCGCGCGCTGCCGGGATGCCGATGCGATCCTGCTCGGCGCCATGGGCTGGCCCGGCATTCGCCGTGCCGATGGCACGGAACTGGCACCGCAAATCACCCTGCGCGTGCGGCTTGGCCTGTTTGGCGGCGTGCGGCCGATCCGCGCCATCCCCGGCGTGCCCTTGCCGCTCAGTGATCCGCGCGCGGCGAAGATGGACTTCGTGATCCTGCGCGAAAGCACGGAGGGGCTGTTCTTTTCCAAGGATCGCGGCCTCATCACGCATGACATGGCCGAGGAAACCCTGCGGCTGACGCGCCCCACCTCACTCGCCCTGGCCCGCATGGCCTTTGAACTGGCGGGCGAGCGCGCCACGCGCCTCGGCCGGTCCGGGCGCGTCACATTGGTGGACAAGGCCAATGTGTTCCGCGCCTTTGCCTGGCTGCGCGACGTCTTTGCCGAGGTGGCGGCCGAGCACCCCGGCATCAAGCATGACGCGCATTACGTGGATGCGATGGCGCTGGATCTGATCCGCCGCCCCTGGGATTTCGATGTGCTGCCGACCGAGAACATGTTCGGCGATATTCTTTCAGATCTCGCGGCGGGGTTGATCGGCGGCATGGGCTTCGCGCCCTCGGCTGATCTGGGCGCGGATCACGCCGTGTTCCAGCCGAGCCACGGCACGGCGCCCGATATCGCGGGCCAGGGCCTGGCCAACCCCACGGCGATGATCCTCTCAGGCGCCATGATGCTGGAATGGCTGGCCCTGCGCGGCGGTGGGGAAGCGCTGCGCGAGGCGGCAGCGGAAATCCGCGCGGCGGTGGATGCGGCCTTCGCCGCCGGGCTGCGCACGCCCGATATCGGAGGTGCGTCCGGCACGGCCGAGGTCACGCGCCGCGTGCTGGCGGCCCTGGGCGGCTGAGCGGGATGCGCGCGCTCGGCACCTGGCTGTGGCGATGGTCGCGCCGGGCGGGTTATGCGCTGGTCGCGGTCGTCCTCGTCATCATCGCGGTGCGGATGGTGGATAGCCAGACCGGGCCCGCGCTGGAACTCTGGCACACGGAAGTGCCCGATGATTTGAAGGCTGAGCAGATCAACCGCCTTGATTGGGCCGGCTATCTGGCGGCCGAGCAGCGGGTCTTTGCCCAGGTGCAGCGCGAGGTGACGGCACTGCTGCCGCCCGCGGCGCGCACGCAGGAAAACCGCTTCTTCGCCGGCAGCCCGATTCATCCGCCGCGTTTCGCGCAGGATTGGAACCGCAGCTTTGTGCTGGAGCCTCAAGCCGCCCCCCGTGGCGCGGTGGTGCTGATCCATGGCCTGACCGACGCCCCCTACAGCCTGCGCCATGTGGCGGAACTCTACCGCGCCGAGGGCTTTGTGGCGCTGGGCCTGCGCGTGCCCGGCCATGGCACCGTCCCGGCCGGCCTGACCGAAGCCGTCTGGCAGGATTGGAGCGCCGCGACGCGCCTCGCCCTGCGCGAGGCGCGTCGCCGCGCCGGCCCCACGGGCGCGGTGCATGTGGTCGGCTATTCCAATGGCGGCGCGCTGGCGCTGAAGCACGCCATGGATGCCATTGAGAATACCAGCCTCGTGCGGCCGGATCGCGTCATCGTCGTCTCGCCCATGGTGGGGGTTTCGCCCTTTGCGCGGTTTGCCGGGCTGGCCGCGCTGCCTGCCATGTTGCCGCGCTTTGCCAAGGCGGCCTGGCTGTCTTTGTTGCCGGAGTTCAACCCGTTCAAATACAACTCCTTCCCGGTGAATGCGGCGGTGCAATCCTTCCGCCTGACCCAGGAATTGCAGGGCCAGGTGCGCCGCCTGTCCCGCGCCGGGCGGCTGGATGGCATGGCGCCCGTGCTGGCCTTTCAGTCGCTGATGGATTTCACCGTCAGCACCCAGGCGCTGGTGGATGATTTCTTTGCCCTGCTGCCGGCGAATGGCAGCGAATTGGTGATCTTTGACCGCAACCGCGGCACCAAGCTCAGTTTCCTGCTGCGCCCGGCCTTTGACCCTGCGGTGGACAGCCTGGTGCCGGCCCCGCCGCGCAACTGGCGCCTTACCATCCTCACCAATCGCGACGAAAACAGCCTGGAGATGGTGGCGCGCATCACCGAGGCGGGTGCGAGCGAGGAGCAGGTGGTGCCGCTGGGTCTGCAATATCCGCGCGATGTATATTCCCTTTCACATGTGGCGCTGCCCTTCCCGGTGACGGATTCGCTCTACGGGCTGCGGCCGGAGAGGGAGGCGGAGTTCGGCATCAGCCTGGGCGCCACCGCCATCCGGGGTGAGACGGGGGTTCTGGTCATGGCGCTGGATTCCCTGGTGCGGATTTCCTGGAACCCCTTCTTTTCCTATATGGCGGGCCGCATTCAAGGCGCCCTGCCGCAACCCTGACCGCACCGCTTTGGGACGCAGGGCGCAGGCCTGGGATGCGGGGCTGTTCCGCAGCGACTGGCCCGATGCAAAGGATGAGCGAAGCCTCGGCTGAACGCGGAGCATGATGCCGGCAGGTAGTGTTTGCCGTCGCCCCGTCTCCTCGGGCACCATGGCTGCGAACCGCCCGCCCAGAATCGCCCGAAATTGCACAGAATTGTCCAGAATCGCGCAGAGGATATTCATGCCCCTCCCCCCGCCGCCGCTCCGCCCTGGTCTGGCCATGCGTGCCCGGCCTTTGGCGCTGCTGATCCCCCTGCTGGCCTTGGCGGGCTGCGAGGATGCCGCCCCACCCCCTGCCCCGGAAATCCGCCCCGTTCGCGTGATCGCCGCCGAACGCAGCGCGGGCGGCGATGTGGTGAGCCTGACCGGCACGGTGCAGGCGGAAACCCAGGTGAACCTGGCCTTCCGCATTGATGGCCGCATGGTCGAGCGCCTGGTGAATGTGGGCGATACGGTGCGCCCCGGGCAGGTCGTGGCCCGCTTGAACCGCGACAATGAGGAGAATGGCCTGCGCGCCGCCCGCGCCCAGACCACGGCCGCGCGCGGCCAATTGCGCGAGGCCGAGAATAATTACTGGCGCCAGGGCCAGTTGCTGCGCGAAGGCTTCACCACCCGCGTCCGCTACGATCAGGCGGCGCAGCAGCTCCAGACCATCCGCGCCAGCGTGGATGCAGCCGAGGCGCAGGTGAGCATTGCCGAAACCCGCCTGGGCTATACCGAACTCGTCTCCGATGTCGCCGGCAGCGTCACCCAGCGCGGCGCCGAGCCGGGTGAGGTGGTGCAGCCCGGCCGCATGATCCTGCGCATCGCCCGCAGCGAGGGGCGCGATGCTGTGTTCGACGTCCCGGCCCAGGTGAAGGACCAGGCGCCGGCCAATCCGCTGATCGCGGTGAATATTACGGGCCAGCCGCAAATCCGCGCCCAGGGCCGCGTGCGTGAGGTCTCGCCCCAGGCGGACCCCG
>CANHTE010000103.1 GCA_947462945.1 Acetobacteraceae bacterium | reverse complement strand
TCCGTCTGCCCCGCAGCGCGCTGAGTTGATGGGACGTGCCGCCCCCCATCCCAACCGAGGAACCGCCATGCGAAGGCTTCGCTCTGCACTCGTCCTGCCGCTCGCCATCCTGGCGGGCTGCGCGGGCCAGCTGCCGCCCGCCCAGGACCGCAGTGCCACGCCCAGCGCCGAGTACATCCTGGGTGCCGGCGATACCTTGTCCGTCTTCGTCTATCGCTCGCCCGAGCTCAGCGCGGCGGACCTCCCGGTGCGCCCGGATGGCCGGCTCTCCCTGCCGCTGGTGCCCGATATCCAGGCCGCCGGCCGAACCCCCTCGGCCCTCGCGCGCGATATCGAGGGCAAGCTGCGCGCCTTCGTGCGGGAGCCGAGCGTCACCGTCATGGTGCGCGGCTTCCAGGGCCCGCCCAGCCGGTTGATCCGCGTGGTGGGTGAGGTGGCGCAGCCCATGTCGGCACCCTATCGCGATGGGTTGACGCTGCTGGACGTCATCATCGGCGCGCGTGGATTGACGCGCTTCGCCGCCGGCAACAGCGCCACCATCATCCGCCGCGAGGAACTGACGGGCGAGGCGAGCCCGCAGATGACGCGCATTCCCGTCCGCCTCGCGGATTTGCTGCGCGATGGCGACATCTCGCAGGATATCGCGATGCATCCGGGCGATACGCTGGTCATTCCCCAGGGCTGGTTCTGAGCCATGTCGCTGCTCAGCCTCGTTCGGCGGCACGCGGCCGCCAGCGCCAAGCATCGCTGGGGCGCGCTTCTCGTGGCCTGGCTGGTCTGCGGCGGTGGCTGGTTCGCCGTGCAGCTGCTGCCCAGCCAGTACGAGTCCAATGCGCGCGTCTATGCCGATGCGGATGCCATCCTCAGCCTGTTGCTGCGCGGCATCGCCATTGACAGCACGCCAGCCGGCCAGGTCGAGGTGCTGCAGCGCACCCTGCTCAGCCGCCCCAATCTGGAGCGGGTGATCGCCCGCACCGATCTGCGGGACCGCGTGGATGGCCCCATCGAGCAGGACGCGCTGCTCCAGCGCCTGGCGAAGGACATCCGCATCACCACCCAGACGCGCAATCTTTTCACCATTGACTACCGGGACCATAACCCGCGCATCGCGCGCGATGTGGTGCAGACGGCGCTGAACCTCTTCATCGAGGCCGCGACCGCGAATGACCGGCAGCAGATGGAAAGCGCGCGCGGCTTCGTGGCGCAGCAGATCGCCAGCTATGAGGTCCAGCTGCGCCAGGCCGAAAACCGCCGCGCCGAATTCCAGGCGCGCTACCTGGACATCCTGCCCTCCGACGCGCTGGGCGGCATATCGCGCCTGGAATCCGCGCGCGCGCGCCTGGCACAGGTGCAGGGCGAGCTGCAGGATGCGCGCATGCGGCGGGACATCACGCAGCAGCAGATTGACGCCACCCCCGCCTTGCCCGCGCCCGAGACCGGCGGCGGCAACAGCCGCCTGGCCGAGGCGGAGCGCGCCGTGCGCGAATTGCGCCTGCGCCTGACCGACCAGCACCCCGATGTGGTGGCGGCCCTGGGTGTGGCGGCCGAGCTGCGCCGCAGCGGCGGCGGCGGATCATCCGGCGCCACGGCGCGCGGCGCGCCCCCCCGCTCCAACCCCCTGCTGGAGCAGCTTCGGGTCCGCCTCGTAGATGTGACCGGGCAGATCGCCTCGCTCGAACGCCAGGAACGGCTGGGCCGTTCCGAGGTGGAGCGCCTGGACGCCATCGCGCGCAGCGAGCCGGAGGTGCAGGCCCAGGCGCTGAACCTGAACCGCGACTACGCCGTGCTGCGCCGCAATTACGAGGAGCTGCTGGGCCGGCGTGAGGCGATCCAGATCGCCGGCGCCGCGCGCACCAATTCGGACCGCGTGCGGCTGGAGGTGGTGGACCCCCCCAGCCTGCCGGTGAAGCCTGTGGCCCCCAATCGTCTGCTGCTGCTCTCGGGCGTGCTGCTGGCCGGGCTGGCGGCGGGCGTGGCCTCGGCCATCGCGCTCTCGCGCCTGGATCACAGCTTTTACACCCTGCAGGATTTGCGCGCGCTGGGGCTGCCCGTGCTGGGTGGCGTCACGGGCCCGCAGCTCGCGGGCGGGCGCCTCTCGGGCTTCATGTTCCTGGGCGGCCTTGCCCTGTTATTCGCCGGCTATGCGGCGGTTCTCACTGGCCTGCCCGGCCAGATTGTCAGGCATTTCGCATGACCCAGGATATCAAGCCACGCGCGCATCTGGCGGAGCGGGCGGCCGAAATGCTCAGCCGCCGCGCGCCCGAGCAGCAACAGCCGCCGCCACACGCCCCGCACATGCCGCCACCCTCCACGGTGACCGCGCTGCAGGCGGTGCCGCCGGGCGCGCTGATTCCCATGGAAACGCTGCGGGATGCCGGGCTGCTCTCGGCCGGCATGGGCCGCAGGCCGGGCCGCGCACAGGAGGAGATCGCCCTGGTGCAGCATCAATTGCTGCGCCAGGCGGATGAAGCCCCACAATGCCGCATCATCCTGGTGGCGAGTGCGCTCCCGCGGGAGGGGCGCAGCTTCATGGCGCTGAACCTGGCCGGCGGTATCGCCAATCGCGGTGCGCGGTCAGTGCTGCTGGTGGATGCGGATGGGCGGGCCTCCAGCCTGTCCCGCAGCCTGGGGCTGGCGGCCTATGGCGGGCTGCGTGATCTGGTGGCGGAACCCCGCCGCCGCGCGACGGAACTGCTGGTGCCCACCGCGCTGGACCGGCTGTTCATCCTGCCGCATGGCCGCCCGGTGGCCGGTGAGGGCGCGCCGGGCGGAACGGCGGCGGATGCGATCCTGCGTCTGGCTGCCAGCCTGCCGCACCACATCATCATCCTCGACACGCCCGCCTGCCTGTCCAGCAGCGACGCTTCCGCATTGGCGGCCGCGGCCGGGCAGGCGGTGGTGGTGGTGGATGCGCAGCGCACCGCGCGGAATGAGGTGGAAGCCGCGCTGGATGTGCTGGAGGCCTGCCCGGTTCTGCAATTGCTGCTGAACCGCGTGCGCTTCGATGATGGCGGCAGCTTCGGCACCGCCGATGCCGGTGCGGCCCATGCGCCTTGATCCTGCGCGCCTGATCTGGGCCTGGCCCCTGCTGCTGCCGGGCCTTGCACTGGCCCAGGTGCCGCTGCCGTCCCAGCGCAGCGAAATCGCGCCCACGCGGCAGCCGGAGGCCGGGCCGCCTGGCGGCAGCGACGCAGCGCCCGCCCCCCAGGGGTTTGACGCGCCCGGCTTTAACAATCCCGGCTTTAACGCCCCCGGCTTTAACGCCCCCTTGGCCCGCAGCCCCGCGCCGGGCGTGCCCGCTTTGGCCAATTCGGCCTTCACGCCCCTGTCGCAGGGCTTTCCCTTCAACGCGACCAGCCCGCCGGCCGAGGCGCCGGGCCGGCGCTTCACCGTGACGCCCAGCATCGCCGCACAGGTGCTGGGCACGGATAATCTCCAGCAAACCTCCACCAACCGCCGTGCGGAGGTCATCACCACCATCACGCCCGGGCTGTTCATCACGGCCGATACGGTGCGGCTCCAGGGCCTGCTGAATTATACGCCCGGCGTGCAGATTTACGGTTCGGATGCGTCCCGCCCGCAGGTGTTGCAGCGCTTCAATGGCCAGTTCCTCGCCACCATCGTGCCCGAGGCGATTTTCCTGGATGTGCGGGGTGCCGCCGCCACCCAGGCGCTGAATGGCGGCTTTGCGCCGCAATCCTCGCCATCCCTGGGGCGCAACGGCCTGGTCCAGACCATCGCCTATCAGATCGCGCCCTATTGGATGCATCGCTTCGGCGATGTGGCCACGGTCCAGGCCGGCTACGCCTTCCAATCCGTGCAGCAGAGCCTGGTGGGCGGCGGGCCCAGCCTGGCATCCGTCTCCTCCGCCCCATTCCCGCCGACCAGCTTTGGCAATGATCATTTCACCGCGCATTCCGTCTATGGCGTGGCGCGCACCGGCCAGCGCTTTGGCCCCCTGGCCGTCGAAGGGCGCCTGATCTCCACCGATTATGAGGGCACGGGCGTGCTGGATGGCGCCTATCGCCGCAGTGCCACGCTGGAGGGGCGCTATTTCATCACCCGCCGCGTCGCGGTGCTGGCCGAGGGCGGCTACGAGATGCAGCGCTATGCCGGCACGCCGCGCTATGAATTGAGCGAGCCCATCTGGTCCGTCGGCGCGCGCGTGGCGCTTTCGCCTGACAGCGGCTTCACCCTGCGCCTGGTGCATCGCGGCGGCTTCACCTCGCCCGCCTTGGACTCGGTGTTTGCGCTGGGGGGCCGCACGCGCATCTTTGCCAGCTATTCCGAACGGCTGACGACGGGCGCCCAGCGTGCCGCGGATTTCCTGAGCCTGACCACGCTGGATGCGCTGGGCAACCCGGTGGATAGCCTGAGCGGCGCGCCCACGGCGCAGCCCTTCGCGGATTCCTTCCTGGGCGTGCAAAGCAGCCTGCTGCGCATCCGCCGTGCGAGTGCGACGATCAGCCAGAGCTGGCCGCGCGATGTCTTCTCCGTGACGGTGGCGAGTGAGCGGCAACGCCCCGTCGCGGTCGCCGCCGGGGCCAGCGCCATCGAGCAGCGCGGCACTTCGGTGACCGCCAGCTGGGCACATGCGCTGACGCCCTCCACCACCGCCATCGCCTCCCTGCAATATGGCCGCCTGGAACGTCAGGGCCAGCCGACGGGCGATATCTATGGCGGCACCGTCTCCCTCATCACCCAATTGGCGCCGGGCCTCAGTGCCTATGCGCAATACGGGATCACCAATCGCAGCCAGGATTTCGGCGGTGGGGGGCGCGCTGTCCAGAACATTGTCGTCGTCGGGATACGCCAGAGCTTTTAGCCGCCTTGTTTTCCCTTGCGCCACAGGAGTGCCCCATGCACGGGACCTATTACGGCCTGCGCGAACATCCCTTCCAGATGACGCCCAATGCGCGGCTGCTTTTCATGAGCAGCGTGCATCGGCGCGCCCATGCCCATCTTGTCTATGGCCTCTCCCAGCAGGAAGGCTTCGTCGTTGTCACAGGCGAGGTCGGTGCCGGCAAGACCACCCTGATCGAGCGGCTGTGCAATGAGCTGGACCCGGCGGGCTTCGTCATCGCGCGCATCACCACCACGCTGGTGACGGGCGATGACGTGCTGCGCATGGTGGCGCATGCCTTCGGCGCGGACCCGGACGGCAGCAAGGCCGCGGTGCTGCGCGGCATCACCCATGCGCTGCGCATTTCCACCCGGCGCCACCTGCTCGTCATTGATGAGGCGCAGGGGCTCTGCCCCGGTGCGATGGAGGAGTTGCGCATGCTCTCCAACGTGACTCAGCCGGGGCAGCAGGCCTTGCAGACCATCCTGCTGGGGCAGCCGCAGCTGCGCCGGATGATGGCCAGCCCGGATCTGGATCAGCTGCGCCAGCGCGTCATCGCCTCCTATCACCTCACCGGGCTGACGCGGGAGGAGACGCATGAATACGTCCTGCACCGCCTGCGCGCCGTGGGCTGGCTGGGCCGCCCCGGCTGGGACGCCGAGGCGCTGGACCTCGTCTTCAGGCACAGTGACGGCATCCCCCGGCGGATCAACCGGCTTTGCGCGCGCATCCTCCTCAGCGCCTCCCTGGAGGAGGCCGACCAGATCACCGCCGCCATGACCGAGATGACGGCGACGGAGCTGGAGGAGGATTTGGGCGGCCCCACCATCGCCCCCGCGCATGCGTCCTACGAGCCGATGGAGACGCAGCCGGCCTCCACCTCGGATATGTTCGAAAGGCTGACAGAGCGCGCCGATCAGAATGAACGCGCCCTGCAGGAATACGCCCATCGCCTTGGTTGGGTGGGGCGATTCTGCTACAGCAAGTCGGGCAAGCTCCGGTGGTAGCGCCCCCGCCCCGCCATGCGCCCCGCCATGCGCCCCGCCTCTGCAACGCCATGAGCGTGGATGTGGAGGAGTGGTTCCAGGTCCAGGCCTTCGCGGGCGTGATCGACCGGCGGCAATGGTCCGCCCTCGAATCGCGCGTCGAGGCGAGCACG
>CANHTE010000102.1 GCA_947462945.1 Acetobacteraceae bacterium | reverse complement strand
GGCTCAGGCAAGGAAGTCGCGGCGCGTTTCCTGCACGATGAGGGCGCGCAGGCCGCAGCGCCCTTCGTGGCGTTGAATTGCGCCGCCATCCCGAATGAACTGCTGGAGAGCGAAATCTTTGGCCATGAGCGTGGCGCCTTCACCGGTGCGGCGCAGCGCCATGAGGGTGTGGCCGAACGCGCCGGCGCGGGCACGCTGTTTCTCGACGAGGTGGCCGAATTGCCCCCCGCCATGCAGGCCAAGCTGCTGCGGCTGTTGCAGGAGCGCAACTTCCGCCGCGTCGGCGGTGAGCGCGACCTGCCATTGCGCGCGCGCGTGCTGGCCGCGACCAACGCCGACCTGACGGCCCGCATGCGCGAGGGGCGCTTCCGCGAGGACCTGTTCTTTCGCCTCTCCGTCATCAGCATCGCCATGCCGCCGCTTTGCGAGCGGGCGGGGGATGTGCTGCCGCTCGCGCGCCGCTTCCTGGGTGAGTTCGGCCAACGCTTCGGCCGGACGCCGCGGGGCTTCTCGACGCTGGCGGAGGAGGCGCTGGCGGGCCACGACTTCCCCGGCAACATCCGCGAGCTGCGCAATCGCGTCGAACGGGCCGTGGCGTTGGCGGAGGCCGATTGGATCGCCCCTGGAGACCTGTTCCCGGAGCGCATGTCCGAGCGCGCCCGCGCCGCCTCCGCGCCCAGCGCAAGCCTCTCGGAGGCCCGCGACGGGGCGGAGCGGCGTGCGATCCAGGAAGCGCTGGCCGCGACGGGCGGAGATGTGGCCCAGGCCGCGCTCCGGCTCGGCGTGTCGCGCTCGACCCTTTTCGACAAGGTGAAGCGCCTGCAGATCCGCACGACTGCCGAAGAGTCCAGAACGTCGGACTGACGCCGCTCGGGCAGTCCGGTTTTTCGGACCAGCAACTCCTCCGCGCCCCGAAAATGAGGGCTTTGCGGGCGCCGAATGATTGGCACGCCGGTTGCTCCCCCTTTCTCACGCCCGACGCAACGGGCGAAAAGGGAGAGCAAGCGAATGTCCGAGCGAAAGCAGCGCGAGGAGGCCGAGCGCCTCGCCACCGACGTCCTGAAGAACGGCACCAACGCCCAGCGCCGGGGATTGTTCGTCTCGGCCGCCGCCTTCGGAGCGGCTGCCATGTTGGCCGGGGGCACGACGCCCGCCTCGGCTCAGACGGCGGCACCCACGCCCGCCGCGGCCCCGCCGCCGGCCCGCCGGCCCATCCTGAAGGATGACAGCCGCGTGCTGAACATCGGCGCGACCGTGCGCTCCGGCAATTACTGGAACTTCAGGACTTTCATGACGCCGGTCGAGGAGTTCTACGTCCGCAACCACTACGCGACGCCGACCGCCGAGCAGCGCCCGATCCTCGCGCGCGAGAACTGGAAGCTGCGCATCCACGGCACCTCCGTCGAGCGCCCGATCGAGCTGTCCTACAACGACCTGCTGGGCATGCGCAGCCGCAGCATCATCGCCACCATGGAATGCCACGGCAACGGCCGCACCCTTTTCTGGGAGCAGGACGGGCTGAGCGGGCAGCAGGTCGCTGGCGGGAACTGGGTCATGGGCGCCGTGGGCCAGGCCGAGTGGCAATACGTGCCGATGAGCGAGATTTTCGCACGTGTCGGCATCAAGCCCGGTGCGCGCACGGTGCTGTTCTGGTCCGGCGTGGATGGCAACGACATGGGCCGGCCCATGCCCTACAGCGACGTCGTCTCCCTGCAGGACGACATGGGCGTGTGCTTCGCCATGAACGGCAATCCGCTGATCCCCGATCACGGCGCGCCGGTGCGGATGGTTGTTCCGGGCTGGGGTGGCACGGCTTCCATCAAGTGGCTGACGGAAATCCGCGTCACCGACCGTCGCGTGTGGAGCCGGCTGAACACGCGGGGCGAGGTCTATATCGGCCCGACCTATGCGCGCCCGGAGTTCTCGGCCGAGGATGAGTTCATCGGCGTGACGGCGGACGACATCCAGGGCCCGATGGTCACCTGGATGCCGCCGAAATCCTTCATCACGGTTCCACTGGTGCTGGAGCGCTCGCCTTCCGTGCCCGCCAATTATCCGCTGCAGCGCGGGCAGGTGCCGCGCCTCTCGGCGGGCCAGCAGGAACTCACGGGCTATGCCTGGGCGCCGCAGCATGGCGTGCGCGGCGTGGAAGTGCGCATTGATGGCGGCGCATGGCAGCAGGCCATGATCCGTCCGCCGAATCTTGGCAAGTACACCTGGGTTCGGTTCACGGCACCGTGGAATGCGACCGCGGGGCAGCACGTGATCGAGACGCGCACCACCGATAACAGCGGCACCACACAGCCCACCACGGTGCCGCTCAACAGCCTCGGCATGGCCAATTGGGCCGTTCCGAAGTTCCGCGTCGAAGTTGCCTGACGCGCGTTGGCGGGCGAGGGACGCAAGCCCCTCGCCCGCACCTCAGACCCCGGGATTCGATCAAGATGCGTATTGCACTGCTTGCCCTGCCGCTGGTGGGTCTATTGGCTTGGTCCGGAGCCGCCTCCGGCACCACGCCGCAGTCCCGCCAGGTGGCGGACGGCCACCGCCTCTACATGGAAAACTGCGCCGCATGCCACGGCGAGGATGGCCAGCGCGGCGCGGCCTACCAGACACCGATCTGGGGACCGCGCGCGCAGATTCGGAAATTCGAGACCGCGCTGGGGCTGTTCGAGTATAATCAGCTGACCATGCCGTTCAATGATCCCAACCAGATCAACGATGTCGAGAAGCTGGCAATCCTGGCCTTCCTCCTGGCCAACCACGGCGTCATGCCGGCGGATGCGACACTGGAGTACGGCCAAGCGGCGGGAATCCGGCTCAGATAGGGAAAAGGTGGGAACCATCAGCCCATCCCGCTAGGAGCGCGGGTTACCCCGCCCCCCTCGGACAGATCCGAGCGTGGGCTGCTAACGGACTCGGCTCGTGTTTGACGATATAGCGCTGCTGGGGATATCGCTCCTGGACCACTGCGGGCGGCAGCCGCCGCGCGGCGCCCGCGAGCCGCGCACACCTGGCCGAGCCAGCGCCCCTACTCAGGCACTGGAGAGGAGGTGACCCAGCAGGTGGAGCGGCCCCCATTGCGACCGGACATGTGGCGTAACCGAGAAGGCCTAGGTTGAAGCCCAGGTGCAGGCCCATAGGTGAATGGTACCATGGCATGCTCGATGATTTCGTTGCGGGCCGCGTCGCGACCTGTCGTCTCAACATCAACCATCAAGCCCCTGCGGATGGGTGGTCCGTCAACGGGACGGACCACTTGCCAGGGGTGCAGTCGTCTGAGGACGCGGAATTCAACCGTCTCCTCCAGCGCGGCAGCCATCGCCTCAGAGGCATGGAGCGCGGTCACCCGGAGTCCTCAGCATCTGTCGTGGGGATGCTCAAGGGAGCGTCTGCCATCATGGTTCGTCTTGGTTCAGTCGATTACGATATTGGCGCCACGGATCACGTCGCCCAAAGTCTCGATCTCGCGGCGCGCGAGCGCATCGAGTTCGGGGATGCTCATGGCCGCCGTCATCGCGCCGCCTTCTTCCGCACGGCGGCGGATGGCAGGATCCACGGCGAGGCGCCGAAACTCGGTGTTCAGCCGCTCCAGGATCGGAGCCGGCACACCGGCGGGCGCGAAAAAGGCGAACCAGGCGTCCATGGTGAAGCCGGGCAGGCCCGCCTCGGCCGTGGTGGGAATCTCCGGCAGACCCGGGCTGCGGGCCGCGCTCGCCATGGCCAGCGCCTTCACACGCCCCGTCTGCACCAAGGCGATGGCCGAGGACGGCGTGGTGATGAAGATCTCCACCCGCCCGCCCGCCACATCCTGCAGGGCGGGTGCGGCGCCGCGATAGGGCACATGGACCATGGGCGCGCCGATCGCACGCGCGAGCACCTCGCCCGCGATGTGCTGGATCGAGCCTTGGCCCGAGGAGGCGAAGTTCACACGGCCCGGATTGGCGCGCGCAAAGGCGATGAACTCGGCCAGCGAGTTGGCCGGGAGGTTGGGCGCGGCCAGGATGACGTGCGGCGCCATTGTCCCCATTGCAACGGGCGCCAGGTCACGCACCGGATCCCAGGTGATGCTGCGCATCATGGCCGGATTGCCGGCGTGATAGCCCGAGTATTGCAGCAGCAGCGTGTGGCCGTCAGGTGCAGCGCGCACCGCGGCCTGGATTCCGATATTGCCGTTCGCCCCTGGCCGGTTGTCGATGACCACAGGGACGCCCAGCGCCTGCGAAAGGCCCTCGACGAAAAGCCGGGCAGCGAAATCGGAGCCCCCCCCGGGCGGGTTCGGCACGATGATGGTGATGGTGCGGCTGGGCCAAGCCTGGGCCAGGCCATCGCGTGGCAACAGGGCGATAGCCGGAGCGGCCAGCATGGCGCGTCGAGCGATGGGGGTCATGGTCGTTCCTCCGTTGTTTGCGGCGAAGTGTTATGGGAGCAGCGCGCCAGGGCAAGTCGATGCCGGCTTGGGTTGAACGGTTTTGCGCCCCCCGATGACCAGTGCCGCCGTTGCTGCGCTCCACGAAGAGAAACAGCATGCCCGCTCGGCGCGGCAGCCATTCGCCGTCATCGTGATCGTCTGCCGAGGCGTCAGAACTGTCGCCAAGCCACTGCTACACCTTCCAGGAGAGCGGTGGCATTTCCACCGAATGCCAGGGCATGTTCCGTTCGTAAGGCCGCACTTCACACGCTCTAGCTGTGTCGTCCACAGACATCATTTCAATTTTCGTAACGACTTCTCAACGACATACTCGCGAACCTGAATGCGCTCATCCTTGGCCTCGTAGGCTTCGCTCACCTCGCTCGAGAGCGGCGTCTTGCCCGCGCGCTCGCAGACACGGTCGATCGGGCACAATCCGCCCAAGGCCTCATGCGGGCGGTTCCAATTGTAGTGGTGGACCCATACCGCGAGCTGCTCGCTGACATCCGGTGCTCGTGGGTTCACGGTCGCCCAGAACTCCTCCAGCACGGTCCGCTGCACTCGCTCTACCTTGCCGTTCAGATGCGGCGAGCGCGGCGGAATTGGGCGGAACCTGATGGTCTCCGCCATGAACCGCCGCTGCACCTCCTCGGCGAAGAACTCAGCACCGCGATCCGTCTGCACCCGCTGGATCGCGAAGGGCATCTCTTCGAGAACTTGGTCGAGAAAGGTCAGCGTTGCCGCAGCACTTCGACGCCGGGCCACCCCTGCCACCAGGTATCGGCTGCAGTCATCGATCGCCGTGAACTGATAGAGCCCTGGCCTGATCTTGCAGGTGTCCATCTGGATCCGGTCGCCAGGCACAGGACGGCTGTACCGCTTGGGCTTTTGCGCCCTCCGCTTGCGTTCAGGCAGGACATTGAGGCCGTGTCGCAACAGCACCTTGTGCACCGTCGACGGCGCCACGCGCACCCCGTGAAGTCGATGCAATTCGTGCCGCAGGCGCTTCACGCCGAGCCGCCGTTCCCGACGAAGATCAAGGATCAGCGCTTCCTCCACATCTTCGATCTTCCTCGCGGGTGATGTCAGCGGGCGACGGCTTTGATCTCGGAGGCCAGCCTCACCATTAGCGTCATAGCGCCCCAGCCATTTGCGCAGCGTCGGACGCGAAATGCCGAAGCGACGGCAGACTGCACCGGCATCCCTGACCTCCAGGTAAGCGGCAATCCACGCGGCGCGACGCCGAACCGCGCGATCTGCCAAAAGCCCCTTTTGCTTCGAAGATTCGGTCATGCGGCTGTTGTTGAGGCTGTGGGGTTGTGGGCAACGCGAAGCGTTGTCCATCAAGTCCACAGCCTACTCGCCAGTGTGAAATGATGTCTACGAACCCTACAGATCAAGGCCCAGGTTGGCTTGATGGAATTGATGCGCACGACCGCTTTTCTGATCGGTGCTGATGCAGGGCGGGGCGCCAAGGCTTGGCGACGTGTCGACTCCGATCTGCCTGTCAAACCCGGAGCGGTTCAGGCGGCGAACCCGCTGGTGCCCACCAGGCCGGCGGTCATCAGGCCGGCCGAATTGGATAGACGTGCACAGCACGGCTGGGCACGTCT
>CANHTE010000101.1 GCA_947462945.1 Acetobacteraceae bacterium | reverse complement strand
TGCCAGCCAGGGCCCACGGCCCGGCCGAAGAATCGGCCCATCAGCGCCACCGCGCCCAGCGCCGGCACGGTGCCCAGCACGAAGGCCAGCATGGCGAGCCCCCCCGCGAGCGCGCTGCCCGAGGCCGCTGCCGCCGCCAGCGCCGCATAAAGCAGCCCGCAAGGCAAGGCGGAGAGCAGCAGGCCCAGCCGCACGCCGCGCCAACCCGTGGGGGCCGCCAGAAGGCCGCCGAGCCGGGCCTCCAGCGCCCGCGGCAAGCGGGGCATGGGCAGCCGGGGCAGCCAGGCGGCCAACCGTGCCGAGGCCTGCGCCAGCATCAGCACCGCTGCCAGGGCCAGCAGCAGCGCCGCGATCCAGCGCAGCCCGCTGCCCTGGCTCAACAGCGCGCCCATGCCACCGGCAACCGCACCCAGCGCGCCGTAACCCAGGCTTCGCCCCAGGTGGTAGGGCAACAGCGCCGCACCACTCAGCCGCCGCAACATGCCACCGCCCAGGCTTGCATCAGCCGAGGCCGCCGCCTGGGCCAGCACGAAGGGGCCGCACATGGCGCTGCAATGGGTCAGCCCGCCCGCCAACCCGGCGAGCAACAGGGCGCCCATCAAAGCGGGCAGGCCGGCCGGCCCCAGGGCGGCCAGGTCATGGAGGCAATTCGCAAGCACGCCCTGATCATAGCCGCAAAATCCCCGCGCCGTCTTTGCGGCCCATCAGACCGGATATCCGGCCGATGTCAGGCC
The DNA here is from genome assembly GCA_947462945.1 of Acetobacteraceae bacterium. Lineage (GTDB taxonomy): Bacteria > Pseudomonadota > Alphaproteobacteria > Acetobacterales > Acetobacteraceae > Roseococcus. Next base: position 5,299 of record CANHTE010000101.1, on the reverse strand, counting down.
AAGCAGCCGTGACGCCCCCGCGAGCCTATCGTGCGCCGCGCCCGCCTCTGCTAGAGCCCTTCCATGCTCGCTTTGACCATGGGGGAACCCGCCGGTATCGGCGCCGAAATCGCCGTGAAGGCCTGGCACGCATTGCGCGCCACTGGCCCCGCCTTCCTGCTGATCGACGACGCGGACCGCCTGGCGGGCGCGCCCATCCAGCGCATCACCCATCCGGCGGAGGCGCGCTTTGCCGAAGCCCTGCCGGTGCTGCATCGCGCGCTTCCCGCCGCCGCCATCCCGGGCCAGCCCCAGCTTGCGACCGCGCAGGCCGTCATCGGCAGCATCCGTGAGGCTGTGGCGCTGGCCCTCAGCGGTGCTGTGGACGGCGTGGTGACCAACCCGATCCAGAAATCCGTGCTGACTGCCTCGGGCTTCGCCCATCCGGGTCACACCGAATTTCTGGGTGAATTGGCCGGAACCGGCGTGGCCCCGGTCATGATGCTGGCCTGCCCGCAATTGCGCGTCGTGCCCGTCACCGTTCATGAGCCGCTGGCGCGGGCCATCGCCCGCCTGACGCCCGGGCTGATCGTGGAACATGCCCGGGTGACCCATGACGCGCTGGTTCGGGATTTCGGCATCGCGGCCCCTCGGCTTGCCATTGCCGGCCTGAATCCTCACGCGGGCGAAGCGGGGACGCTGGGCCATGAGGACGAGGCGATCGTGGCGCCCGCCGTCGCGCAATTGCGGGCGCTGGGCATTGATGCCACCGGCCCCTGGCCGCCAGACACGCTTTTCACGGCGCAGTCCCGTCCGCGCTATGACGCCGCCATCTGCCTCTACCACGATCAGGCGCTGATCCCGATCAAGACGCTGGACATGGCGGGCGGGGTGAATGTGACGCTCGGCCTCTCCATCATCCGCACCAGCCCGGATCACGGCACGGCGCTCGATATCGCGGGCCAGGGCATTGCCAGCGCCGAGAGCCTGATCGCGGCCCTGCGGCTCGCCGGCCACCTCGCTGAACATCGAAGGACCAACACATGATGAAGGACCTGGTCTGATGCGCCTCTCTGTGAATGTGGATCATGTGGCGACCTTGCGGAACGCCCGCGGAGGGTCCTTTCCCTGCCCGGTGGAAGCCGCGCGGCTTGCCATGGCATCGGGCGCCGATGGCGTGACCATGCATCTGCGCGAGGATCGCCGCCACATCCGTGACCGCGACCTGGAGCGCGTCGCTACCGAAGTGCAGACGCGGCTGAATTTCGAAATGGCCGCAACGGAGGAGATGGTGGCACTCGCCGAAAGGCTGCGCCCACCCGCCGTCTGCATCGTGCCCGAGAAGCGCGCCGAGCTCACCACCGAGGGTGGTCTGGACGTGCTGCGCGCCGGGCCCTTTCTGGCCGAGGCGATTCGTCGTCTGGGCGGGCTTGGCATCGAAGTCTCGCTTTTTGTCGAGCCGGATGCGTCGCAAATTGCGAGGACGGCGGAACTGGGCGCCCAGGCGATCGAACTCCATACCGGCACCTACGCAGATGCATCGGAGGCGGACCGCCCCGCGCTGGCCACGCGTCTGGCCGAGGCCGCGCGCTATGCGAAATCCATGAATCTTCAATGCCATGCCGGCCATGGCCTGAGCTATGAGACGATCTCGCCGATTGCCGCCATCGCGGAAATCAGCGAGGTCTCCATCGGCCATTTCCTGATTGCGACCTCGATTTTCGAGGGTCTCCCCCAGGCCATCGCGCGAATGAAGGGGTTGATCGCCGCCGCCCGGGGCTGAACACCGACTGGCACGCGGCGTGCAACCCCTTGGGCGTCACCCCAGCCTCAGAGGATTTGCCCATGAGCGCCCAGAATTTTGCCGCCGCGCGCCGTCAGCGCTTCGAAGATGAACGGCCGTCAGCCCTGGCTTGCTGGGGGACCGGCGTCGCCGGCGTGAGCTTCCTGCTTTTCATCTTATGGCTGGCCGGCCTGACGTTCCGAATGGGCCAGCCGGCGCCAGGAAGGCTGGCCGCGCCCAGGCATTGCGTGCCGTTTTCGCTGCTCGGACTGGGGGCATCCTGACGCCTGCGCCGCGTCAGCCTGGACCCCGGTCATTTCGAACCGCCCATGCAGGCAATCACCCCGATGGATGATGGGCGCTTCCCGTTGCACCCACCATGAATCGTGGATGCCGCCAGCCGCTCAGGCGGCCGCCGCCGGCCGCGCGCCGAGGATATGCGCGATCGCATAGGTCAGGTCCGAGCGGTTGAGGGTGTAGAAGTGGAACTCATCCACCCCGTTGGCCTGCAGGATGCGCACCTGTTCGGCGGCCACCGTGGCAGCCACCATGCGGCGCGTGGCCTCATCATCCTCCAGCCCCTCAAAGAGCTTTTCCAGCCAGGACGGAACGGAGGCGCCGCACATGGCGGAGAACCGCTTCACGCTGGCGAAATTGGAGACCGGCATGATGCCCGGCACGATGGGCAAGGTGATGCCGGCCGCGAGGCAGCGGTCCAGGAAGCGCAGATAAACGTCCGTATCGAAAAAATATTGCGTGATGGCGCGGTTGGCACCGGCATCCATCTTGCGCTTGAAGAAATCCAGATCGGCATCGGCGGAAAGCGCAGCGGGATGCGTCTCGGGATAGGCGCCGACACTGATGTCAAAATCGGCGATGCGTCGCAGGCCACGCACAAGGTCCTCGGCCTGGGCGTAGCCGCCGGGATGGGGCGTGTATTGGCTGGCGCCCGCCGGTGGGTCGCCGCGCAAGGCCACGATATGTCGGACCCCGGCCGCCCAATATTCCCGCGCCACCTCATCCACTTCCTCCCGCGTCGCGCCGACGCAAGTGAGGTGCGCGGCTGGCGTCAGGCTGGTGTCTTGAACCAGGCGGGTGACCGTGTCGTGCGTGCGGGCGCGGGTGGAACCCCCGGCGCCATAGGTGACCGAGACGAAACGCGGCCCCAATGGCTCCAGCCGGCGAATGCAGGACCACAGTTCGGCCTCCAGTTTCTCATTCTTCGGGGGAAAGAATTCGAAGGAAAGCTTGGGTGCAGGCAGGCTGCTGGGTGACGGGAGCGTCCCGATCCTGGGGCCAGTCAGCCAGCGTTCCAGGGTGTTTTTTGGAGCATGATCCATGCGCCAGGGTTTGGCGTTGCTCGCTGGTTTTCGCAAGGGGCCCCGTGACTTTTCGTGACACGGGCGCAACTTGCCCGGAGCGGTCGGATTGTGCTTCTTATGCGCTGGCTGCTCAACGTCTTGCGCTTCGCCTGTGCCCACACCCAGCGGTCCCCGAGAAAGGTATGCCTCGACCCATGCGCTTCGGCCCCCTTCTGGCTACCGCCCTGATCGTGACCGGGCTTGCGGGTTGCGCCACGCGCCCGCCGGCCTCTGATCCGGAGGCATTGGCAGAGTTCGTGGCGAATAATGACCCGATGGAGCCGCTCAATCGCGGGCTCTACGAAGTCAATAACGCGATTGACACGGTGGCCTTGCGCCCTGCTGCCGTCGCCTATCGCACGCTGGTGCCGGGTCCGGTGCGAGAGGGGGTTAGAAATGCGCTTGGCAACCTGCGCGCGCCCACCATCCTGATGAATGACCTGCTGCAAGGCGAGATGGACCGCGCCGGCCGCACGGCGACACGCTTCCTGATCAATTCCACTCTCGGCATTGGTGGCATCGTGGATGTCGCCGAATGGCAATTCGGCATCCGCGGCCATGGTGAGGATTTCGGTCAAACCCTTGCCAATTGGGGTGTGGGCGAGGGGCCCTTTCTGTTCCTCCCTGTCCTGGGTCCCTCCAATCTCCGCGATCTGACCGGGGCGGGCGTGGATGCGGTGGCCAGCCCCTGGTTCTGGTTTGGCCAGGGCGAAGTGGTTGAGATTCTGCGCTGGGTGCGCACCGGCATGACTGTCCTCGACGCCCGGGAGGGCGTGCTCGATACGCTCGATACGCTCTACGCCACCTCGCTGGACCCGTATGCGACGCTGCGAAGCGCCTACCGCCAGCGCCGGAACAACGAGATCCGCAACCTGGGCGAACCCGCTCCCGAGGCTGCGGGCGGCACCGGCTTCGGTGTTGGCGTTGGTGCCACAGTACCACCGGCCCCCGCCCAATCCCCACGCTGAGTGATCCAGGAATGACCATGATGCCCTTCGGCCGGCGCGCCGGCCTTGCCCTTGGCGCGGCCCTTTCCTTGGCTTGGGCCCGCCCCGCCTCCGCACAAATGGATGCGACGCGGGCGGTGAATTTCATCCAGACCACCGGCAATGCCCTGGTGGAGGCACTGAACAGCACCACCCTGAACGCCGCCCAACGGCGGGAGCGGGTGGCCAGTATTCTGCGTCAGGCCGTGGATATCGAGGGGACGGGCCGCTTCATCCTGGGCCGCTGGTGGCGCGTGGCGAGCCCGGCCGAGCAGCAGGAGTATCTGCGCCTTTTCGAGGAAACACTGATCCGCAACCTGGCCGGCCGCCTGGGTGAATACCAGGGCATCCGCTTCTCCCTGGGCCGCAGCCAACAGCGCACCGAGGAAGACGTGCTGGTCACCACCTCGGTGGAGCGTCCTGGCACACCGGCCTTCAACCTGGACTGGCGCGTGGCCGATGTGGGTGGCCAGCCACGGGTTGTGGATCTGGTGGCGGAGGGCACGTCCCTGCGCCTGACGCAGCGCAGCGAATACAGCGCCGTGGTGCAGCGCGGCGGCAACCAGGTCCCGGCATTGCTGACCGCCATGCGCGGACAATTGCAGCAAATGCAGGCGCGGCAGTAGGTGGTGACCAGGCTGCCGAAAAACTTTTGAAGGCGGCGGGGCCTTGCCCGCTCGGACCTTCCAACCCGGTGCCACCCTGTGAATGCTTCGTTTTTCATGTAAATCAAAGACTTGATGACAGGGCATTGAACCGGCTTGCCGGTCAGGGCCTCCGGGGGCCTGCCCCGCGACCCGACCCTCGGGCTTTTCAGTAACTTGGCAACCCTTCGCCGCTCTTGAAAGCCGGACCCTCCTCATGCAGGAAGGCCTGATGGTGGACGAGCCAGGCTATGTGCAGGACGTGAAGCGTGAATTCGCCAGGGTCCAACTGGCGCCGCTTCATCTGTCCGCGCAGCCGATGCCGCCGCGCATTTCGCCCATTCTCATCTCCGTCATCAAGGATGAGGGCAACCGCCTGGCGGACCTGCTGCGGCATTATCGCGCCCTGGGCATTCGCCGCTTTTGCTTCATTGACAATGGCTCAACCGACGGCTCGCTCGGGTATCTGGCGCCGCAGCCCGATGTGGATCTGTATCAGCGCCCCGGCATCTTTGAATGGAAGCTGAAGCAAGGCTGGATCAACCG
>CANHTE010000100.1 GCA_947462945.1 Acetobacteraceae bacterium | reverse complement strand
CGCTGGACGGTCGAGAATATTGGCGGCGCCCTGGCCGGGCGCGCGGTGGCCGAACATCTGCGCTCGACCGGCGCGCGCACCGGCGGGCCCTCGGGCATGATGCCGGCGGATCGCTCACGCTTTCTGTCGGAGCTGGATACCCTGTTGCGCGCGGCGATGCGGCCCGCGCCGCCCAGCCTGAGGGTGCCCCCGGGCGGCTTCTGAGAGCGACTTGAAAACACTTTTTTTCGGCCTTTCTTCTGCCATCACTCCGGCGCCCCATATGGCGGACGACGGCGAGAGCCAGTGACACCCGGGGAAGCGTCCCGGGGCCGCATGGTGTGATACGCCGCCCCACGGACATCGAGCCTCAGCACCGTTTGACTGATCGGCGCTGCGGCAGGAGTGCAAACCCATGCGTGGTCTTCGGGCCTTGGTGGCATTGGGCCTGTCAGCGGGGCTTTCCGCCTGCGCGCCCGGCTTTGTGGGCGGACCGGTCTATGGCTCCGGCTACGGTTATGTGGGGCCCAGCTATGGCTATGCCGCGCCACGCCATTACGGCCCCGGCCCGCGCTTCTATGGCCCGCCGCCCCGCTTTTATGCCCCCCCGCCGCGCCATTACGGACCGCCACGCCATTATGGTGGCGGATACAGGGGTGGGTATGGCGGCCGACCAGGTGGCGGTCGTCACTGGCGGGGCAACTGGTGACGATAAAGGCCATCAAGCCGCCATGCTTCCGCCATGCTCCGCGCGCTACATGTCAGCCCTGAAGGAGGCCCAATCATGCGCCCGTTTCCCCTGTTGATAATCGCTACCGCAAAACGCCTCACGATGCTGGGCCTGATGCTGTTGAGCTTCGGCACCGGGAATGCCCAGGCGCAGTATTGGGATAAGCCTGGCGTCTATTACGCCCCGCCGCCGCCGGTCTATTACGCGCCGCCGCGTCATGTCTTCGTGCCGCCCCCGCCGGTGTATTTTGCCCCGCCGCCGCCGCGCTTTTATGCGCCGCCGGTCTATTACGCACCGCGCCCCTTCTACGGGCGGGGCGGACACGGGCACGGGCATTACCGGCGCCACTGGTAGCCCCTTACGGGCCCCGACTTCCCGCATGCGAGGGATTTCATCAGCGCTCAGCCTGCGGAATCCCTCCAGGGCAGGGTCCGGAGGCGTGACCCCATTTCTGGCTCACACTGGGCGCGGCGAGCAAGATGACTCTCTGCACCGCATCAGGCGCGGGTGCTGAAACCGGCGAAGCGCGCATGGTGGGGAGAAACGGATGAAATCGGGCATGGCCAGCCGCCTGGGCCGAAAACCCGAGGGTCTGACTTCGTCGCCTCCAGGCGGAACGCGTCAGCCGCACGAGGCCTCAGTAGAGATTGGCCTTCAGCCGCTCCGGTGCTGCCTGATCATAGGCCACGGGGTCCAGCGCACCCTTTTTATGGGCGGAGATGAGCTGCCCCATGGTTTGCACTTCCGCCGGCCGCTTCTCGCCGCGCCAGAGGGAGGAGCGCATCAGCGCCTTGGCGCATTGCATGAAGATCTCACGAATCTCGATGATCAGCACCGTGGTCGGCACCTTGCCCTGTGCCACGCAGCGGCCGCGCAATTCGGGATCGGTCGAGATGGTGGCGGTGCCATGCACCCGCAGCGTCTCATTCACGCCAGGGACCAGGAACAACAGCGAGACGCGGTGATCCTCGATGATGTCGCGCAGCCCATCCAGCCGATTATTGCCCTTGCGGTCGGGCAGCATGAGGCGGTGATCGTCCAGCACTTCGACAAAGCCGGGCGCATCGCCGCGCGGGGTGATGTGGTTGCCGCGCGCCCCCTGGGTGCCCAGCAACACAAAGGGTGAGGCCGCGATGAAGGCGCGGGTGGGCGCATCCAGCCGGTCGGTGGATTTGGTGCGTGCAACCTCCATGACCTGGTCATAAAGGGATTCGAGTTGGGCGATGCTGGTGACGGCATGTGGGTTCATGGCCAGCATGGTGGCGAAACCCGCCGCCGGGCGCTATACCCCTTTTCTTCAACCAATCTCTGAAGTCATCATGGCTGGCCATTCGCAGTTCAAGAACATCATGCACCGCAAGGGCGGGCAGGACGCCAAACGCGCCCGGGCCTTCGCCAAGATCGGGCGCGAAATCACCGTGGCAGCCAAGCAGGGCCTGCCCGACCCGAACCATAACCCTCGCCTGCGCGCCGCACTGGTCGCGGCGCGGCTGGCGAACATGACCAAGGATGTGGTGGACCGCGCCATCAAGAAGGCCCAGGGCGCAGGCTCGGGCGAGGATTATGCCGAAATCCGCTATGAGGGGCGTGGCCCGGGCGGGGTGGCCATCATCATCGAGGCGCTGACCGACAACCGCAACCGCACGGCCAGCGATTTGCGCTCCATGTTCAGCAAGGCCGGCGGCGCCATGGGCGAGACGGTGGCCTTCCAGTTCGACCGCGTCGGCGCCCTGCGCTTCGGCGCAAATGTCGCAGATGCCGACACCGTGCTGGAAGCCGCGATCGAAGCCGGCGCCCAGGATGTCAGCAGCAACGCCGAAGGCCATGAGGTGCTGACCCTGCCGGAAGACCTCAACACCGTGCGGGACGCGCTGGAAACCCGCTTCGGCGAGGCCCAGGCCGCGCGGCTGGAATGGAAGCCCAATTTGACCGTGGAACTCGATGAAGATGCCGCGGCGGTGGTGCTGAAATTCGTGGACCAGCTGGATGATCACGACGATGTGCAACAGGTCTATGCCAATTTCGAGGTGAGCGACGCCGTGCTGGCGAAGCTCTCCGGCTAGCTTGCAGCGCGCCACCCGCATCCTCGGGATTGATCCCGGCCTGACCCATACGGGCTGGGGGCTGATCGAGAGCGCGGGCTCGCATCTGCGCTACATCGCGGCGGGCGCCATCAGCACGCTGGCGGGCGATGAACTCTCGGCCCGGCTGGTGCTCATTCATAATGGGCTTTCGCACCTGATTGGCGAGTGGCAGCCCGATGAGGCTGCGGTTGAGCACACCTATGTGAACAAGAACCCGGCGGCGGCGCTGAAGCTGGGCCAGGCGCGCGGCGTGGCGCTGCTGGCGCCGGCGTTGGCCGGGCTGCCGGTCGCAAAATACCAGGCGATGGAAGTGAAGCGCGCCGTGGTGGGCACCGGCCATGCCGATAAAATTCAGGTGCAGGACATGGTGAAGCGCCTGCTGCCCGGCGCCGTGCTGAAGCGCGCCGATGCGGCGGATGCGCTGGCCATTGCCATTTGCCATGCGCATCATCGCGGCACGCGCCAGCTGCTGGCCAGATTGGCACAGGCATGAGTGCCGCCGATTCAGCCTTTCGGCGCAAGGGCGCCTCCAGGCATCGGGGGGGCATGAGTGCCACCGATTCAGCCTTCCGGCGCAAGGGCGCCTCCAGGCATCGGGGGCAGGCATGATCGCCATGCTCACCGGCCGGGTGGAGAGCGTCGCCGATGGCGCCTGCGTGCTGGATGTGAATGGCGTGGGCTATCTGGTTGCTTGCTCGCGCAAGACGCTGGACCGGATGACGGCGCGGGATGGGGTGCAGAAGCTGCTGGTGGAAACCCGTGTCAGCCAGGATGCGATCACGCTCTACGGCTTCCTGGATGCGGCGGAGCGCGAGGCGTTTCGCGCGCTGATCGAGGTGAAGACCGTTGGCCCGCAAAAGGCGCTGCTGGTGCTCTCGGGCCTCTCACCCGAGCAACTGGCCCGCGCGATTGCGGCGAAGGAGCGCAAGAAGCTCTCCGAGGTGAAGGGCCTGGGCGCGGCCACCGCGAACCGCGTGATCGACGAGCCGGCCATGCAGAAATGGGCCGTGGGCCGCGCCACGCCGGAGGAGGATGGCGGCGGTGTGGTGCTGGCCCCCGTGGCGCCTGACAGCCCGGAGGCGGATGCGGTCAGTGCCCTGCTGAACCTCGGCCTGAAGCGCCCCGAGGCTGAGCGCGCCGTCGCCCGCGCCAAGGCACAACTCGCCCCCGGCTTCGACCTGAACGGCCTGCTGACGCTCGCCCTCAGGGAATCGGCCCGATGAACAGGATTGCAAAGGACATGTCCTTTGCCGGGGTCCAAGGGGCGGCGCCCCTTGCGTTGATGCTTGTCCAAGGGGCGGCGCCCCGTGTCTGAACGCCTGACAGGCCGCGAGCGCCAGGAGGAAGATGCCGGCGAGGTTTCCCTCCGCCCGCAACTGCTTTCCGACTTTACCGGCCAGAAGTTGCTGCGCGAAAACCTCTCCGTCTTCATCCAGGCTGCCTCCGCGCGCGGCGAGGCGCTGGACCATGTCTTGCTGCATGGCCCGCCCGGCCTGGGCAAGACCACGCTTGCGCAGATCGTGGCGCGCGAAATGGGGGTGGGTTTCCGCGCAACCTCCGGCCCCGTGTTGCAGCGGGCCGGCGATCTGGCGGCGATCCTGACGAATTTGCAGCCGCGCGACGTGCTGTTCGTGGATGAAATCCACCGCCTGCAACCCGCCATCGAGGAGACCCTCTACCCCGCGATGGAGGATTTCCAGCTGGACCTCATCATCGGGGAGGGGCCGGCGGCGCGGACCGTGCGGATTGACCTGCCGCCCTTCACATTGGTGGGCGCCACCACGCGCTCTGGGTTGCTGTCCACGCCCCTGCGGGACCGCTTCGGGATTCCGCTGCGGCTGAACCTCTACACGCCGGAAGAATTGTTCCGCATCGTCCGGCGTGGTGCGGAGAAGCTGGCCTTTGCCCTATCTGAGGAGGGCGCGACCGAGATCGCCAATCGCTCCCGCGGGACGCCGCGCATTGCCGGGCGGCTGCTGCGGCGGGTACGGGATTTCGCGGTGGTGGAGGGGCGCGTGGCGGACCGCGCCATGGCCAATCTGGCGTTGGAACGGCTGGAGGTGGACGCCAAGGGGCTGGACGCGATGGACCGCCGCTACCTCCGCCGCATCGCCGAGCATCATCAAGGCGGGCCGGTCGGGGTGGAAACGCTGGCCGCCGCCCTCTCGGAGAGCCGCGATACGCTGGAGGATGTGGTGGAGCCCTTCCTGATCCAGGAGGGGCTGGTGCTGCGTACGCCGCGCGGCCGCATGCTGGGTGAGCCCGGTTGGCGGCATCTGGGCATGACCCCGCCGGCCGGCAGCCTGATCCAGCCCGATTTGCTGGAGCCCCCCGCATGACAAAGGGTTACCAACACCGCCTGACCTTGCGCGTCTATTTCGAGGATACGGATGCCGGCGGCGTCGTCTATCACGCCAATTACCTGCGCTGGGCCGAGCGCGCCCGCACGGAAGCCCTGCGGGACATGGGCCTTCCCCATTCCGAGATGCAGCGCCTGCATGGTTGCTTCCTGGTGGTGCGACGCGCCACCGTGGAGTATGCACGCCCCGCGCGACTCGATGACGAGGTGGTGGTCACCACCCGAATTCAGCGCGCATCCGCGAGCCTCCTGCTGGTGCAGGAGGTGTTCCGGGGTGAGGAGAAACTGGCCGTGCTTGAGGTGACGCTCGCCTGCGTGGATGCGGCAAGCCTGGCCCCGAGGCGGCTGCCCGAACCCTGGCTGGGCGCGCTCCGCGCCCGGATCTCGACCGAAGCTTCGTTGATGCCCGGAGGCATGGCCCCTTGAAACTCTTTTCCGCCGCAGCGCTCGCCCTTCCGTTTCTCGCCCTCGGCATGCCGCTGGACGCGCTTGCCCAGGGGGTGAGCGCCACACCCTTGCCGGCCGCCGCGCATGACCTCTCGCTCACAGGCTTGTTCTTGCAGGCGGATTGGGTGGTCAAGGCGGTGATGATCGCGCTCATGCTGGCGAGCATCTATGTCTGGGCTATCGCCTTCGAGAAATTCACCGCGCTGAAGCGCGCCAAGCGCGAAGCCGATGAATTGGAGGACCGCTTCTGGCGCGGCGGCAGCCTGGATGATCTTTATCGCGCCCAGGGCGACCATCCGGCCCACCCCATGGCTTCGGTCTTTGTGGCCGGCATGCGCGAATGGCACGCCAGCACGGCGGCCGGCACCGGTGCGATGATGGTCGCCGGCACGCGGGAGCGGGTGGAGCGCGCCATGGTGGTGACGATCCAGCGCGAAATGGAGCGGCT
>CANHTE010000099.1 GCA_947462945.1 Acetobacteraceae bacterium | reverse complement strand
GCTGGTGCAGCAAGGGGAGGTGCAGCGGGTGCCGGTGGCGTGGCCGTTCCGCGCGGCGCGAGCGAGCCGGGTGCCGGCACCGCAGGCATTGCGTTGTTAGGCGCCGCGTTACTAGGCGTTTGGGCCAGCGCCGGCGGCGCGAGCAGGAGCAGCAGAATGGGCAGGAGGCGCATGAACATGCCCCATGCTTTCCGCGCCCCTGCCCCCCGGGTCAAGTTGCCTCGTCGCAACGCCGCATGCACGATGCCGGGCTCAATGCGCTCTTCCCCCTCCATCTGGCTGATCATGCTGGCGCTTCTGGGCACCCATATGGCGGGGATGGGGGCTTTCCTGACCGTGCCCGTGCTGGCTCCGGCGATTGCCGCCGAAACCGGACTCTCCGCCAGCCTTGCCGGCATCCATACCGCGCTGGTCTATGCGGGGGCGCTGTTTTCAGGGCCTGTGACCCAGGGGCTGCTGGCGCGGCATGGCGGGGTGCGCGTCTGCCAGGGGGCGCTGGTGGTGGTGGCCCTGGGCATCGCGCTGGCCGCCATCGGGCACCCCCTGGCATTGCTGCTCTCAGCCCTGGTGGCCGGCTTCGGCCATGGGCCGATCACGCCGGCGGGCAGCCATTTGCTGGCGCCGCGCACGCCGGCGCGCATCCGCAGCCTGGTCTTCGGGCTCAAGCAATGCGGCGTGCCGGCCGGTGCCATGCTGGTGGCGGCGCTGGCCCCCATCCTGGCCACGCAATATGGCTGGCGCGCCGGGGTGCTGGCGGTCGCGGCCTTTTCGTTGCTGCTGGCGCTGTCCCTGCAACCCTTGCGCGCGGCCTTGGATACGGACCGCGCGGCCCCTGGCGCCGCGCCGCTGCGCCCCTGGCAGGATGCGAAATCCAGCCTCTCCATCCTGCGGGATGATGCGCGCATCCGGACGCTGACCTTCGCGGCCTCCAGCTTTGGCATCGCGCAATTCTGCTTTGGCTCCTTCTTTGTGGTCTGGCAGGTGCAGGTGATGGGCACCGGTCTGGAACAGGCGGGTTTGATGCTGGCCCTCGCCCAGGGCAGCGGCGTGGCCGGGCGCATCGCCTGGGCGCTGATCGCGGATCGCATCGGCGCGCTTCCCGTGCTGCTGGCGCTTGGCCTCGCCATTGGCGGAGCCTGCGGGTTGCTGGCGCTGGCCGGGCCGGGCTGGCCCGGGCTGATCATCGCCGTGGTGGCGGTGGCGATGGGCGCCTCGGCCGTGGGGTGGAATGGCGTGATGCTCAGTGAGGTGGCGCGCGTGGCCCCTGCCAGCCGGGTGGGGGCGGCCACGGCCGCGCTGGGCTTTGTTTTCGCCGCCGTGATGATCGTGGCGCCCACGCTGTTTTCCGCGCTGGTCCTCAGCACTGGCGGGTTTTCGCTGGGGTTCGCGCTGTGTGGTTTGGCCGGGCTGGCGGGGGCGGCGGCCCTGGCCCGGTTGCGCTTCGCGCGGCCGGGCCCATGATGGGCTGATGCAGACCCTCCTCACCATCCTTGTCGCCCTTGCCATGCTGGGCACGCTTGGCGTCCTCTTTGCCGGGCTGATCGGCATGGCGCGCGGTGCCTCCGGCGCCTCCTCGCAGCGGCTCATGCGGTATCGCGTGCTGCTGCAGGGGGCCGCGCTGGTGCTGTTCGCCCTGCTGATGCTCAGCCTGAAATAGGCTGCCGCTCCCGGCTTTGCTCCAACCCAGGGAATTTTCCGCATGATCATCCTCGTCACCGGTGCCACCGCCGGCTTTGGCCGCGTCATCGCGCAGCGCTTCGCCGCCGATGGCGCGCGCATCATCGCCGCCGGGCGCAGGTCGGACCGGCTGGAGGTGCTGCGCGCGGAACTCGGCGCGGAACGCGTGCTGCCACTCACGCTGGATGTGCGGGACCGCGCGGCGGTGGCCAGCGCCATCGCCGGCCTGCCGGAGGATTGGTCGGCGATTGACGTCTGCGTGAACAATGCAGGCCTGGCGCTCGGCCTTTCCGGTGCGCAGGACGCCGACCTCGATGACTGGGACGCCATGGTGGACACCAATATCAAGGGTTTGATGTATGTGACCCGCGCCGTCCTGCCGGGGATGGTGGCGCGCAACCGCGGGCACATCATCAATATTGGCTCCACGGCGGGCGAATTCCCCTATCCCGGTGGCAATGTCTATGGCGCGAGCAAGGCCTTCGTCCGCCATTTCAGCCTGAACCTGCGGGCCGATCTCTGGGGCACCAAGGTGCGGGTGACGGATATCGAGCCCGGCCTGGTGGGCGGCACGGAATTCAGCAATGTCCGCTTCCATGGCGATGACGCCAAGGCCGCCGGCATCTATGCCGGGGCCGAGCCACTGACGCCCGAGGATGTGGGCGAGGCGGTGCATTGGTGCGCCAATCTGCCCGCCCGCGTGAACATCAACACGCTGCAGATGATGCCGGTGGGCCAGGCCTTCGGGCCGCTGCGTGTCCACAAGGACTGAGCGCACGCAAGGCGTGAGCGGCCACACCCCCGCCTTCCCGCCGCGCCACAAGGGCGAAATCCCGACCGCGCAGCTTCTCGCCAAGGCCAGCCGCAGCCTGCTGGACGTCTGGAGCGAGGAGATGTTCCGCGGCCCAGGCACCGCGCTGGACGTGCTGGGCCAAAGGCTGATCATCTTCAGCAGCCCCGCCGCCATCGAGGCCGTCCTGGTCAGCCAGGCCGATGTTTTTGCCACCAAGCCCGCCCAGCTTTCCAAGCTTCTGGCACCCCTGATGGGCAAGGGCCTCTTCATCGCCGAGGGCGCCGGCTGGCAAGCCCGCCGTCCTCTGACGGAAGGGGCCATGGCAAGCGCCAAGCACGGCCTGGATGAGGTCATCACGGCATGGGTCGCCGATTGGGCAGCACGCCCGGATGGCGCCCCGATCGAGCTGATGGGTGCCATGCAGCAGGCTTCGGCCCATATCCTGCTGCGGCTGATCTTCGGTGCGGGTGTTGACGCCGCGGCCGCGGCGGAGATCGCCCGCCTGGCCCGCGCCTATCGCGCCAGGATCAGCGGGCCTGGCCTGGTCACGCTCATGGCCCTGCCTGAGCCCCTGGTGCGGCTGCGGCTGATGGGCGAGGCGAAGCGCATCCATGCGGCGGTGGAGCCCATGATCAACCAGGCCCGCAAAACAGGCGGCGGGCTGGTCGCGGCCCTGCCCGGCCTCCCGCCCGAGGCCCTGCGGCAGGAGGTGATCTCGCTGTTTGCCATGGGGCATGACGCGCTGTCCGGCCTGCTCGCCGCTGCCTGGTATCTCTTGGCGCAGGCGCCAGAGGTGGAGGCAGCCCTCCATGCCGAATTGGCTTCCGGCGATGAGGATCAACCCATGACCCGTGCCGTACTGAAGGAGGCATTGCGGCTTTATCCGCCCGTGCCGCTGATGGGCCGGGTGGCCGCCCGCCGGACCGAGGTGGCCGGCCAGGCCGTGCCGCAGGGCAGCCTGGCCTTCATCGCGCCCTGGCTCATGCATCGCCATGCGGCGCATTGGGAGGCGCCGGATGAATTTCGCCCCACCCGCTTCCTGCCCGGCGCGCCGCTGCCCGAGCCCTTCACCTATCTGCCCTTCGGCCTGGGGCCGCGCCATTGCCTGGGTGAGGCCTTCGCCCTGCACGCCGCGCAAGCGGCCCTGGCCAGTCTGGCACAGCGCTTTCGCCTGGAAAGCCTGCCGGGCCATGGCGCGTCACCCAGCGCCGGGCTGACCCTCAGCCTGGCCGCAAGGCTGCCCATGCGGCTCAGGCGCCGTTGCCCCGGGGGCTGATCCGGGCTTCAACCTGCGAATGACCGCTTTGCTCCCACTCGCCGAAGCCCGTTCCCTCGTCACATCCGCGCTGGCCGCCGCCGGGGCCAATCCCGCCATGGCCGCGCTGACGGCCGAAGCCCTGGTGGCAGCCGAAGCCGAGGGCCAGGGCGGCCACGGCCTGTCCCGCGTGTCCATGTATGCGGGATTTCTGCGCGAAGGCCGGGCGGATGGCACGGCCATCCCGCGCGTGACACACCAACGGGGCGGGGCGGCGCTGGTGGATGCCGGCCATGGGCTGGCCTATCCCGCGCTGCATTTGGCCGAGGCTGAGGCAGCGCGGCGCGCGGCCGAGCATGGCGTTGCCTTCATCGCCATCACCAACAGCCATCATGCAGGCGCCATGGCGCTGCCGGTGCGGCGCCTGGCCCAGCGGGGGCTGGTGGCGCTGGCCTTCACCAATTCGCCCCAGGCCATGCCGGTGCCGGGTGGCCGGCGCCCGCTGCTGGGCACCAACCCGGTCGCTGCCGCTTTCCCGCGCCGGAACGCGCCGCCGATGGTGGTGGATTTGGCGCTGTCCGAAGTCGCACGCGGCAAGATCATGCTGGCCGCCAAGGAAGGCCGCCCCATCCCGGAGGGTTGGGCGCTGGATGCGGCCGGCCAGCCCACCACCGATGCGAAGGCCGCGCTGGATGGCGCCATGCTCGCCATGGGCGGGACCAAGGGTGCGGCGCTCGCTTTGGTGGTGGAGGTGCTTTGCGTGGCCCTGGGCGGTGCCGCCTTCGGCTTTGAGGCCGACAGCTTCTTTGCCCCTTCCGCTAACCCGCCCCGCCTGGGCCATGCCATCCTGGCGGTGGACCCCGACGCGCTGGCCGGCAACGATGCCTTCCTCGACCGGATGGAGGCGCTGGTGGCCGCCATGCTGGGCGATGAGGGCGTGCGCCTGCCCGGCGCCCGGCGCGACGGCCTGAGCGCGCGGGCCGAGGCCGAGGGGATCGCCGTGCCTGCCCCCCTGCTGACGCAGCTTCGGGCCCTGGCCCATGTCTGAGTTTCGCGGGGGGTATGGCCCTTCCAGCTTCCCGCCGCCGCCGCGCCGGCCCGATCCGCAGCGTATCTGCGGGGTGAATGCCGTGCGCGCCTTGTTCCTGCGCCGGCCCGAGGCGGTCCAGCGCCTGCATTATCTGGCCGAGCGCCGCCCCGTGGCCGGCCCGCTTTGCCGCTATCTGGCGCGGCACCAGAAGGCCTACCGGGAAGTGCTGGAGGATGAACTGGCCCGCATCGCCGGGACCGAGCATCATGGCGGCATCGTCGCCATCGCCGATCCACGCCGGGCGCTGCCGATCCCGACGCCGCCGCCGCCCGTGCTGTTTGCAGCGCCGGTGCTGCTGGTGCTGGATGGCATCGGCAATCCGCATAATCTGGGCGCCATTGCCCGCGGGGCCGCGTTTTTCGGGGCCAAGGCGCTGCTGCTCTCGGGTGATTCCCGCCAGGCCGATCTCTCGGACGCGGCCTTTCGGACCTCCGAGGGCGGGCTGGAGCATCTGGCGGTGTATCGGGCCGAGGATCTGGGCAGCACGCTGCGCCGCTTTTCCGGCCAATGGCATATTGTGGGCGCCGTGGCCCAGGGGGGGCTGCCACCTGGCCGCATTGCACGGAACAAGCCCATCGCGCTGGTCATGGGCGCCGAGGAGACGGGACTGACGCCCGATATCCTGGCCTGCTGCGCCGAGCGCGTGACCTTGCCTGGCTCAGGCCTGGTCGAGAGCTTGAACGTGGCCGCCGCGACCGCCGTTCTCCTGCATGCCCTGCAACCGGGAATGGGGTGACAGGCGGGAAATTCGCTTGAACCAGATGACGCCCGCTGTGCATGGTCCCGCACAGATGCCAACCACCCCCTTCCAGGCCGAGACCCAGGCCGGCCGGCTTGTCCTGCATTTCAGCGGCGCGCTGGACACCGCCGCCGCCGCCGCGCGCTGGGAGGAAGCGCACAAGGCTGCCAAGGGTGGGCAACCGCTCACCATTGATGCGGGCCAGGTCACCAGCCTGGATTCCGGCGGCGCCGCGCTGCTCGTATCCCTCTCGCGGCAGGGAGCCCAAGATGCGGAATGGCGCGAACCAAGCGAGGCCGCGCCGCGCGGCGCGCTGGAGCGCTTTCGCAAGGCCATCCCCGCCGCCCTGTCGCCGCCCAAGCCGCGCCCCTTCCGCCCCCTGACCGCCATCGGCGCGACGACGCTGGACAAGCTGCGCGCCCTGGCGGAGCGCATGACCTTCCTGGGTGAGACGGTGCTGGCCAGCCTGCGCATCCTGCCCCGCCCCTGGCGCCTGCGCTGG
>CANHTE010000098.1 GCA_947462945.1 Acetobacteraceae bacterium | reverse complement strand
GCAGCCGCGCCGTCTACACGCGCTTCGACGGCTACCAGCCCCGGCCGGAAGCGCCGGATTGGACCTCGGGCGGCAAGCAGGTGCATTTCGAGCGGATGGAGTGGTCCATCCTGCCCGACGCCGCGACGGCGGCGGGGGCACTCCAGGCCGGCGAGGTGGACTGGTGGGAGCAGATCCTACCCGACCTGGCCCCCGCCCTTGCGCGGCGGCGCGGCGTGCGGGTGGAGCGTTCAGACCCCTTCGGCCTCGTCTCCGTGGCGCGCTTCAACCACCTCCATCCGCCGTTCAACAACCAGGCGCTTCGCCGCGCCGTCCTTGGCGCCATCTCCCAGCGGGACCTCATGCTGCCGATCGTGGGCGGGGACGAGGCCGCCTTCCGCCAGTGCCTCGCGCTGTTCCCCTGCGGCATGCCCGGCGTGAACGAGGTGGGAGCCGACCAGATGCGTCCGCCGCGTGACCTCGATGCCGCACGCGCGGCGGTGCGCGCCTCAGGCTATGGGGGCGAACGCGCGGTGATCATCAACCCGACCGACTTCCCCTCCATTACGCCGCACGGGCAGCTCCTCGCGGACCTCATGCGGCGCATCGGCATCAACGTGGACCTGCAGGAGATGGATTGGGGCGCCTCGCTGGCCCGCCGCGCCTCGCGCGAGCCGGTGGAGCGTGGCGGCTGGAGCCTCGCCTGCACAAACTGGCCCAGCGTCTCGATCGCCAACCCGGCCATGAACGCGACGATCCGCGGCCAAGGCGCCAATGGCTGGGCCGGCTGGTACGAGAACGCCGAGGTGGAGCGCCTGACGCGCGAATGGCTCGACGCGCCGACGCCTGAGGCGGCTAACCGCACCCTCGATGCCATCCACCGCATCAGCTTCGAGACCGTGCCCACCCTGCCGCTCGGCCAGTTCTTCCATCGCCATGCCCACCGGGACACGCTCACGGGCGTCCTGCCGGGCTCCGTCGCCTATTTCTGGAACGTGCGACGCGCGTGAACGCGCCGGAGTGGGACATCGCTATCCTAGGCGGCGGCAGCGCAGGCTGCGTCTTGGCCGCGAGGCTGAGCGAGGATGCAAGCCTGCGCGTGGTGCTGGTCGAGGCCGGGGCAGATCTGAGCGCGGAGTCCATCCCGCGCGAGATCGCCTCCCCCTATCCCGGGCGCGCCTATTTCAATCCTGGCTGGACCTGGCCCGCCCTGCGAGTGCGGATGGGCGGGCGCGGCGCCGGCAATTCACCGGTCGAGGAACGTCCCTATGAGCAGGCGCGGATCCTGGGCGGTGGCTCCAGCATCAACGGCATCGGCGCCAATCGCGGCGCACCGCAGGACTATGACGAGTGGGAGACAGAGGGCGCCGCGGGGTGGGGCTGGCGCGACGTCCTCCCCTATTTCCGTAAGTTGGAGCGCGACGTAGACTTCGGCACGGACCTCGAACTACACGGCGCGCACGGGCCCGTTCCCATTCGCCGGCTGCCCCGCGGCAATGAGCCAGGCTTCGCCCGCGCCGTCGAGGCGGAGCTACTGCAGCGCGGCTTCACGGCGCATCCCGACCAGAATGGGCGCTGGGAGGACGGCGTCTTTCCCATCGCGGTCAACATGGACGAGGCTGGCCGTCGCGCGTCCTTCGCCACGGCCTATCTGACGGAGGCCGTCCGGCGGCGGCCCAACCTTGCCATCCGCACGGGTACCGTGGTCGAGCGGCTCCGCATTGAGAAGGGGCGCGTGGTGGCCGCCAAGCTGCGGCGGGATGGCGCCGAGGAGGAACTCCGCGCCGGCCTGTTCGTCGTGAGCATGGGCGCGCTGCAATCCCCCGCGCTGCTGCTTCGCAGCGGCATAGGCCCGGCGCGGGACCTTGCCGCGCTGGGCATCCCCGTCGCTGCTGACCGCGCGGGCGTGGGGAGGAACCTGCAGGAACACCCCTCGATCGGCGTCTCTGCCTTCCTGCACCCAAGCGCGCGGATGGCGCCAGGCGAGCACTACCACATCCCCACTATTCTTCGCTGGTCCTCCGGGCTGGAGGGCGAGCCACCAGGCGATATGCACCTTGCAGTCAACGTTCGCTCTGGCTGGCATGCGGTGGGGCAGCGCATCGGCACGTTGTTCAATTGGGTAAACCACAGCCGCTCACGCGGGCGGGTGGCGCTGCAATCGGCAGAGGCGGACGCGCCGCCGGTCGTAGAATTCGATCTGCTCTCCGACCCGCGGGACGAAGCGCGGCTAATGCAGGCCTTTCACCTCGCCGCGGATGTGTTGCTCTCACCTTCGCTCGGCCGGAGCGTGCAGGTGGTCTTTCCGTCCACCTACTCGGCCAAGGTTAAGCGCCTGCTGCGCCCCACCACCCTCAATGCGGTCCTGACATCCTTGGCCGGGCCCGCCATGGATGTCAGCGCCGCGGCGCGTGGTCACTTCCTAGCGCTCGCGCAGGAGGGCGCGCCGCTGCAGGCGCTCCTCGCTGACGAGGCCAGCCTGCGTGCCCATCTGCGCCGCCATGTGGGCGGCGTATGGCACCCGAGCGGCACATGCCGGATGGGCGCGGCTGACGACCCCATGAGCGTATGCGACCCGACCGGCCGAGTGCTGGGCGTGGAGGGGCTGATGGTCTGCGACGCCTCCGTCATGCCTTCCATTCCCTGTGCCAACCTCAACATCCCCGTCGCGATGATCGCGGAAAAAATGGCGGATGGGCTAAGACAGAACCAACTGCGGTGCCGCGGGAGTGCCGCTGCCTGGCACTGATATTTGCAATGATTGTCTGGAGATCGCTCAAGCCAAGCGCTACCGACAATGGTTTCCCCGACCTTCAGGCAGCCGCGTGCCCCCCACCAAAGCTAGGGTGCGCCCGTGGCGGCCACGGGCACAGTTTGAAGCCATGTATCAGGCTACAGGAATTACTGCATTTGCACCCGAGCCGGCCGAGCACAGCGCCAGCAGGCGGGGCAGCTCCAAGGGTCTAGGTTCTGTGGACACTTACCGTAGCCACAGGATGGTGGCGGCGAGAGTGACGACGGCGAGGTCGTTCCTGGCTGTCTTTTCGAAGCGGGTTGCGACACGACGGAACTGCTTGAGCTTGCTGAAGCAGCACTCGATCAGGTGCCGCCCCGGGCCGTGATCGCAGAGCCTATCCGTTCGGATAGTTGTGCCTCGCCTTCCGCGCCCTGGCGTCTTGCGGTCAACTGCGTCAAAAGAAGCAAATGAAGAAAGCGTTAACAATCGCTTCCGCGCTGACCGACGCCGCCGACCCCGAGAGCGCGATCGACAAGATCGCAGCCGGCCTCGACCTGCCACGGCGTGGCGCGCCCTGCTTCCTGGCGCTGCACTTTGCCGCGGGCAGCGATGCCGCTGGGCTGCATGCAGCCGCGCGTCTACGCTTTGCGGACGTTGCGCTGCATGGCGGCTCCTCCTGCCTGGGCGTGATGTCGGATCAGGGCCTGCTGATCGACAGTGGCTCCGGCGTCGGCGCATTGGCGATCTGGGATGCCGACGGCAACTTTGGCACCGCCTCGACCGAGTTGGGCGCAGATGCGCGTGCAGCCGCCGCGGCCGCGACCGAAGCCGCATTGGCGGCATCCGGCCGGCCTGGCGAAGTACCCGAACTGATCTGGCTGACCGTAGCGCCGGGGCGCGAGGAACAGGTTCTGGCCGGCATTGCCGATATCGTGGGCCATGGCACGCCGGTGCTGGGCGGCAGCGCGGCAGATAATGACATGTCCGGTGCTTGGGCGCAGTTCGGTCCGCTGAAGGTGCATGCCGATGGCCTGGCTGTCTCCGTGCTGTTTCCTTCGCGCCCCGCGACGGCTGCCTATCAGAGCGGCTATGCGCCCACCGGCGCCTCCGGCATCGTCACCCGCGTCGAAGGCCGGCGGTTGTTCGAGATCGATGGCAGCCCCGCCGCGGAGGTTTATCGCAGCTGGACCGGCGAGGCATTGCCGCCCCCCGGCGCGGTGCCGCTCTCCATCCTGGGTCCGGCCACGCTCTGGCCCCTTGGCCGCATCACGCGCAATGTCTTGGGCGTGCCCTTCCATCTGCTGGCGCATCCGGCAGTGATGCAGCCCGACGGATCGATCGACCTCTTCGCCGACCTCGCCGAAGGCGACCGGATTTGGCAGATGACCGGCGCGGCCGAGAGCCTTGTGGCGCGTGCCGGACGCGTCGCGGCGCAGGCCCGCGAGGAATTACGCGCCCCCATCGCCGGTGCTCTCTTGGTCTATTGCGCCGGCTGCATGCTGGCTGTGCGCGAGCGCATGGCCGAGGTCCGCGCGGGCGTGAATGCGGAGCTGGGCGGCGCGCCGTGGCTTGGTGTCTTCACCTTTGGCGAGCAGGGCGCAGCACTCGGTGGCTTGCCGGAGCATGGCAACCTGATGATTTCCTGCACAAGCTTCGCCGCGGCGTGATCATCCTGCGCCAAGCCATGCTGGTTGCCGGCGGCATCGAGTAGTATCCGCAAGCCATGCCGCGAGCCAATCGTCCCATCGCCGTTGCAACGCCCGCCGATCTGTCGGCGGACAAACATCGCCTGCTGCTGGAAAGCGAGACTTTACGCAGCGTGCTGGCCGAGCGGGAAACGCTCCGCCGGCGCGAGGCGATGGCGCTGGCAGAGAGCAACACGCTCTTCGCCGCCCTGGAGGCCCTGAGCGGCCAGTGCGATGCCACGACAGCGCTGCAAGCGCTGCTCGCCTGCCTGAAGACCAGGCTCGAAATCGAGCAGGCATGGTACATGCAGGCCACCGAGCAGGGCGTGCGCGTGCTGGTTGCGATCGAGCCTGCCCAGGTCGGCCTGCTGCTGCCGATCCCGCCGCGGATGCTCGAGCGGCCGCGGCGCTTGGGCAGCAACTGGCCGCTGCTGCGGGGCAATGCGATACCCGAGCACTTCCCGCCGCTCAGCGCCACGCTCTTCGCCCCGGTTGCCATTCCGGGCGATGCGCCCGGGGCGCTGCTGCTGGGCAGTGCCGTGCCCGGACGCTTCTCCGCAGGCGATCTGCGCCTGCTGGAGCGCATCGGACGCATGGCGGGCCAGTCGCTGACCGCTCTGCGTGAACTGCGCCGCAACGCGCTGCTCGCAAGCCTGGTCGATGGCCGGGTTGCGCCCGTCGGCGGCGGTGTGCTGGATGCGCCCTTCGAGGCGGTCAACCGAGCCTTCTCACGCCTGACCGAAGCCCAGGCCCGTATGGTCGAGATCCAGGATGCGCTGCTGAGCGCGCCGCTGGGAGGGGCCGATGCCGCCATCGAGGATGCGCTGGACCGCCTGGGCCGGCTGTTGGAAATTGATCGTGTCTATGTGTTGCGGCTCTCCGCCGATGGCGGGCTTGTCACGCGCACGCATGAATGGTGTGCGCCTGGCGTCGCGCCGATGCGCGAGCATCAGCAGGCCGTCCCCGCGAGCGTGATCCAACCCTGGCACGAGGCGCTCAACAGCGCGGGCGAGGTGCAGATCCAAGATGTCGCGGCCCTGCCCGACGCCTCTGCCGGGAAGCTGTTGCTCGCTGGGCAGGGCGTGCGGTCATGGCTGGCGGTGGCATTGGTGCAGGACGGTGTATGCCAAGGCGTGCTGGGCTTCGATGCGGTCCGCGGATTGCGCCATTTCCTTCCCGGCAAGGTCCATCTGTTCCGCTCGGTGGCCAAGGTCATGGCCGCCGTCCTCTCGCGCCGCGACGCGGAGGACGCGTTGCGTCAGGCGCATCTGGCCACCAGCCGCGAGAGCGCGCGCGTGCGGGCGGTGCTGTCGGCCATGCCGGAGATGGTGCTCGAACTGGACACGCAGGGCTCCTTCTTGCGCTGCCACTCATGCGCTGGCTTGTGCCCCCCCATGGTGAGGGAAAGCCACTGCGGCACGGCGCTGGAGGCTTTGTTGCCGGCCGCCGGCGCCCAGGCCGTCCGCCGCATGCTGGCCGAGATGACGCGGGGCGAGGTGGTGAGGGCACCGGCGCTCGGGCTCGATCTGGGCGACGGCGAGCGGTGGTGGCGCATCTCGCTCACCGCGGTACCGTCTTCGGGGTATCTGCTGGTGCTGCGGGACATCTCCGATCTCAAGCGAAAGACCGAGGAGATCGAAGTGCTCTCCCAGATCGCGCGGCACACAACGGATCTGGTGGTGGTGACCGACCCGCAGCGGCGCATCGAATGG
>CANHTE010000097.1 GCA_947462945.1 Acetobacteraceae bacterium | reverse complement strand
TGGAATTCTCCACCCCTTCCGCGATGCCACGAAAGGCCAGCAGGGCACCGATGTCGTATTCCGCAAGAAAGGCGCGCAGCGCCTCGTCGGAAACCTCCGTATAGACTGCCACAAATCACGCCGTGGCCAGGGCCGCCGGGAGCTTGAAGATGATCTTCTCCTCCGCCACCACGATTTCCTGGATGGTAAGGTCATAGCCCTCGCGCAGGCGGTCGATCACTTCCTCGACCAGCACTTCGGGCGCGCTGGCCCCGGCCGTGATGCCAATGCGCCCCACGCCGAGCACGCTGGCGAGATCAAGATCCCGCCCGCGCTGCACCATCACCGATTTGGCGCAGCCGGCCCGGCCCGCCACCTCGACCAGACGCACCGAGTTGGAGGAATTGGGCGCCCCCACCACGATCATCATATCCACCTGCGGCGCGATTTCCTTCACCGCCGCCTGGCGGTTGGTGGTGGCGTAGCAGATATCCTCCTTCGCGGGCGCCGAGATTTCCGGGAAGCGCGATTGCAGCACGCGCACGATTTCGGCCGTATCATCCACCGAGAGCGTGGTCTGGGTGATGAAGGCGAGCGAGGCGCCCGGCGGCGGCGAGACGCGCTGCGCCTGTGCCTCATCCTCGACCAGCGTCACGGCCCCTTCGGGCAATTGGCCCATGGTGCCGATCACTTCGGGGTGGCCCGCATGACCGATCAGAAAAATATGCCGCTGGCGGGAGAAGTGATGCTCAGCCTCGCGGTGCACCTTGCTGACCAGCGGGCAGGTGGCATCGAGGAAGAACATCTCCCGCCGCTCCGCCTCGGCAGGGATGGATTTTGGCACGCCATGGGCGGAGAAGACCACCGGCTGGCCGTCATTGGGGATTTCGTCCAGCTCCTCGACGAAGACCGCGCCCTGGCGCTCCAGCGCCTCGACCACGAAGCGATTATGCACGATCTCATGCCGCACATAGACTGGCGCGCCATGCCGCTTCAGCGCCTCCTCCACGATCTTGATGGCGCGGTCCACACCGGCGCAAAATCCGCGCGGGCCAGCGAGAATGACATGAAGCGGGGGCTTTTCGGCCATGCGTGGGGGTTCCGGGCGCGGGTTGCAGTGGCGCCAGACTATCGCTTTGTGAAGATCGGTGCCAGACGCACCAGCAGGCGGCGCGGCCGGACGGGTCGGGCTGCCATCTCAAATCTTGCAAGCGCTGTGGGAGAGAAAGCATGACGCGTCTGGGACTGGGCCTGATGGCAGGGCTTGCACTGGCCGGCTGCGGTGGCCCGCAACTGGATGACCTGCTGGTTCCCTGCCCCTCGCTCGTGCTGCCGGCCGATGTGGCCGATCTCACCCGCCACCAGCCAGGCGCACAGCCGGATCTTTCCACCCTGATCCTCGATGCGCGGGTCACTGCCATTGACGGCTCCTGCCAGCGCGGCCGGCGCGGGCAAAGCATTGATTCCACCATCGCCGTGCGCTTCCGCATGGACCGTGGCCCGGCGGCCGAGACTCGCGCCGTGCAACTGCCCTGGTTCATCGCCCTGCTGGACGCGCGGACGGACCAGGTGCTGACGCGGCAGAGCTTCGTCATGAACGGGCAGTTCAGCGTGAACACCACCCGCGCCGAGGTCGTCTCCCAACCGGTCGAGATCAGCTTCCCGCTCGGTGGCGGACGCAGGGTGCAGGACTACCGCGTCCTGGTGGGCTTTCTGCTGACGGAGGAGGAAGTCGCCCTCAATCGGCGGCGCGGCCCTCGCTGACGAACAGGTCGTGGCGGGTTGCCGCCGAAGGGCGCGGGAAGAAGTCCTTCAGGATTTTGACAAAGCCCTTTCGGCGCTAAGCCCTGCCAATGGCCTATCCGGCCTGGGCCAGCCTGACGGCGGTCTGGCCCGGCTGGGGTAACAGGTTCGGCATCACCAGCATGCAGTTTGCGTAAGGGCTACGGATCGCTTCATCGCCATCCATGGCGATCAGCGTGCCGGGCGCCGAAAGGACCACGCCTCCGCGCCAGGCCTCGACAAAGTTGAAATCGGCCGATTGCGCCGTGATGGTGTGCGTCACGCGCGCCAGGCGTGGTGGGTGGGCCTGCGCCAGCGGGCCGGGAATCACGCCGCTCAGCGCCAGCATGCGGCGCGTGGCCTCCGCCATCCGCGCCACCGTCTCGGCCTCCCAATGCCAGCCGGCTTCCAGCAGCACGCCCCGCCGCCCACTGCCGGGCACGGCGAACAGGCCGTAATCGATCAACCGACGACCGGTCAGATGACCTTGATCAGCCACCACCAGCGCGGGCTCACCCATGGCCAGCGCCAGGCGCTCCGATTCGGGGGGGCCTCCCACCAGCAAAAGCGGATCGGCGGGCCAAAGCATGGAATGCAGGTCCAGGACGATATCCGCGCTGTCCAACACCGGCCGCAAGGCGCGTGCCCGGCGCAACTCGGAGGAGCGGCGCGGTCCTTCCAGCGTCGCGATATCCCAGACGCGGTTCAGATCCTCCTCGAGGAAGCGCGAGGCGGTGGGGTCCTCGACATCGAAGCGCGAAAACGCGTCCAGATTGGCGAAGACCATGGTCAGGCGGCCCTGCGCCGGGAGAAGCCCCTTGCGCAGCAACCGGTCCAGCAAGATGGCGCCGGCGATTTCATTGCCATGGGTCAGCGCCACGAGGCAGAGATGCGGCCCCGGCGCCGCCGCTTCAAAGCTCCATACACCGGGCAGCGCATTGCCGGCGCGCCAGCGCGTGATGTCGGGCGGTGCGAGGCGCGCGGAAGGGCGCGGCGCTTCCAGCAATTCGGCCAGGGCTGGCGGCAGGGGGGGCTTCATGCGGCGCGGCGGGATTGGCGTTCGATGAGGCGGCCCAGGAAATCGCAGCAGGCCAGGAGCTGCGACGTGGTGATGAACTCCTCCGGCTGATGCGCCTGCGCGATGTCGCCCGGGCCGCAAACGATCGAGGGGATGCCGGCCTCCTGGTAGTAGCCGGCCTCGGTGCCATAGCTGACGAAGCCCGCGCGGTTGCTGCCAGAGGCACGCTGCGCCAGCAGCACCAGCGGATCATGCTCGGCCAATCCCAGCGGGGGCGCATTCGCGCGGACGCGCAGCCGCATTTCGGCGGCGGGGTGGACAGAGCGCAACTCAGGCAGGATCGCCGCCTCCACATGCGCCGCGAAGCGCGCCAGGATGTCAGGCGCCGCATCGCCCGGCACGCTGCGGATTTCGAAGGTGAATTCCGCATGGTCGGGCACGATGTTCAGGACGGTGCCGCTGTGGAAGGTGCCGGCGTGGATGGTGGTATAGGGCGGCTCGAAGCCCTCAACCCGGCGGCCCTCTTGCGTGAAGCGCCGGGCCTCGGCCTTCAGCCACGCGATGGCCTCGGCAGCGGCCATCAGCGCATTCGCCGTTTCATGCGCGCGGGAGGAATGGCCAGAGAGGCCGGTGAAAACCACATCCCAGCTCGCATACCCCTTATGGGCGATGACGGGGGCCATGTTCGTCGGCTCCCCCACCACGCAGAAAGCGGGCGGCGGGGCATGGCGGCCCAGCACGGGCATCAGCCTGGCCGCGCCACGAAAGCTGGTCTCCTCGTCATGCGTCAGGCAAATATGGAAGGGGCGGGCCAGGTGTGCCGCCGTGAACTCCGGCAGCATGGCCAGGATGCAGGCAACGAAGCCCTTCATGTCCGTGCTGCCACGGCCGATCAGCTTCTCGCCATCCTCACGCAGCGTGAAGGGATCAGCCAGCCAGGCCTGGCCTTCCACCGGCACGCAATCCACATGGGCGGAAAGGGCGATCCCCCCCTCCAGCCGGGGGCCGATGATGGCGTGGAGATTGGCCTTTCCATCCTCGACCATGATGCGCGATTCGATGCCATGCGCTTCGAGTTCCGCCTGCACGAATTCGATCAAGGCGAGGTTGCTGCGCGCGCTGGTGGTGTCAAAGGCGACCAGCCGCGCAAGCATCAGTTGGATTTGGGTGATTGACGGCATGGGCGGCAGCTTATCCACTCACGCGGCATCGTCCAATCGGGGGGAGATCATATGCCACCACGCATCGCCATTCTGGGATTGCATCTGGAGGCCAATGCCTTCGCGCCGCCCACCGGGCGCGAGGATTTCGACCGGCAATGCCTGGCCCGGGGTGCGGAGATCACGCGCCTGGCCCGCGCGGCCAACTCGCCCCTGCCGGCGGAAATTCCTGGCTTTTATGACCGCATGGATGCGACCGGCGATTGGACTCCCTGCCCCATCTTGATGGCCGCAGCCCCGCCGGGCGGGCCCATCGAGCAGGCGTTATTCCTGGATTTTCTGGATGAGATGCAACGCGGCCTGGCCGCTGCTTTGCCGCTGGACGGCGTCTATGTCGCCAGCCACGGCGCCAGCAGCGCCACGGGCGACGAGGATAGTGACGGCACGATCCTCGCCATGATCCGGCGCCTGGTCGGCCCGCGCGTGCCGATCATCGTCACGCATGATCTGCATTGCAATGTCAGCGAGCGGATGATCGCGGCCTTGGATGCCTTCATCGCCTATCGCACCAACCCGCATGTGGACATGGCCGCCCGCGCGGCCGAGGCCGCCGACGCGATGCGTGAATTGCTGGCGGGTGAGAAGACGGCCAAGGCCTTCCTGCGCCTGCCCCTCACGCCCCCCTCCGTCACCCTCCTCACCGCCGAGGGCCCCTATGCCGATCTCGTGCGCGATGCCGAGGCGATCATGGCCAGTGACCCTGCCATCCTCAATGCCAGCGTGACCGGCGGCTTCACCTTCAGCGACCTGCCCAAATGCGGGATCACCATCACCGTCATCGCCCGCGGTGAGGATATGGCGGCGGCCAGGCGCGCATGCGCGCAACTGGCCCGTCGCGGCTGGGCCGAGCGTGGGCGCCACACACGCCGCCTGCTCTCCATTCCCGAGGCGACGGAACTGGCGCTGCAAGCTGGCAAGGGCGAAATCCCGCCGGTGATTTATTCCGATGCGGGCGATAATCCGGGCGGCGGCGGACGCGGCAGCACCGCCTATACGCTGAGCGCCCTGCACGCGGCCCGCGTGCCCGGCGTGGTGCTGGGCCTCTTCGTGGACCCTGCCCTCGCAGCCGAAGCGCATGCGCTGGGTGAGGGGGCGCATTTCCATGCCGTCTTCAATCGCGTGGAGTCGGAATTCTCAAAGCGCTTCGAATCCGGCGCGCGCATCCTGAAGCTCACCGATGGGCAGGGGATTGGCCGGCGCGGCACCATGGCCGGCCGGGCCTTCCAGCTGGGCCAGACCGCGCTGCTGGAGTTGGATGATTCGGGGATGAAAATCGTCGTCATCAGCCTGCGCCGGCAATGCCATGAGCCGCGCACGCTGGAGATGCACGGGATTGATATTGCCGCCGCCCGCGTGGTGGTGGTGAAAAGCCGGGGCCATTTCCGCGCCGGCTTCGACGAGTTCTTCCCCGATGCGCATATTCATGAGGTGGATAGCGCCGGACTGACCAGCCCGGTGCTGACCAACTTCGCCTGGAAGCGCCTGCCACGCCCCAGCTGGCCGCTCGACGCCGATGCCACCTGGGCCGATCCCGGCTGGAACTGAAAGCCGCCGGTGGAGCATGCTCCGTTCGCAAGGGCTCACGTCACACGCTCCAGCTCATTGTTTTCGAGCATCTTGATCCGCTCAAACGATTCCGTCTGAACGGATGATGCTCTATGCGCTCATGCGCCGCGTGAGGCCGACGGCGCGATCCATCACCAGCAGCAGCGCAAAGGCCGCCGTCACCAGCACTCCGGATGCGGCCGCAACGCGCACATCCAGCGCTGTCTCCATCATCCCCCAGAGCCGGATCGGCAGCATGTCGGTATGCGCGGAGGAGAGAAAGAGCGAGACGGGCACGTTATCCAGCGAGGAAACAAAGGCCAGGAAGGCACCGGCGGCGACCCCCGGCAGGATCAGCGGCAGCACCACGCGCCGGAAGGTCCGCCAGGGCGAGGCGCCCAGGGCGGCGCTGCTTTCCAGCAGCGCGGGGTCAAGCCCCGCGGCACTGGCTCCCACGGTGCGCAGCGCGAAGGGGGCCGCGATCATCGTATGCCCCGCCACCAGCAGCCAGAGTGAGGGCGGCGTGCGCAGCCAGGAGAAGAACATCAGCGCGGCCAGGCCGAAGGCGATGCCGGGCAGCACCAGTGGCGCCATGAAGG
>CANHTE010000096.1 GCA_947462945.1 Acetobacteraceae bacterium | reverse complement strand
GCGGACCACAGTAGCGCGGCCACGCCCAGCAGCACGGCCGAGGGCGCATCCAGGCTCAGTGTCAGCCGCAGCCAATCGGCGTAGATCACGAGGGGCGGCTGCCCCACCGCCAGCAAGGCGGCGGCAAGGCCGGGCAGGGGCGCATAGACCAGCAGCCCGGGCAGCCGCGCCCGCCCGGCCGACGTCACTTCGCTCACCAACAAGCCGAGCGGAACCACGATCGTCGCCAGCAGCAGCAGATGCGTGAGGAGGCCCATCATCGGCCGATCAGCACGAGGCCGAAGGCGCCAAGCGGCAGCAAGCCCAGCAGGACCGAAATGACGGCCAGCCCGAGCGCCACGCGCTCCTGCGCGGCATCCACCGGGGCCAGCGGAAAGATGGGCGCGGAGCGGCCCTGCATGGCGGCGCTCAACACCCGGAACACATAGCCGCCGGTCAGCAAGCCGCCCGCCACGATGACCAGCGCCCACCACCATTGCCCGGAATCCAGCGCGGCCTGGAGCAGCAGCCACTTCGCCGAGAAGCCACCGCTGGGCGGAATGCCCATCAGCGAAAGCCCGGCCAACCCGAAGGCCAGCACCGAAAGCGGTGCGATGCGCGCGGCACCCTGCAACTCCGCAATGCGGTCATGCCCCAGGGCGCGGGCGATGACGCCGGCCGCCAGGAACATTGCTGCCTTGGCGAAGGCGTGGCTGATGGCCTGAAGCGCGCCGCCCGTCCAGGCGCGTTCCGCAACCTCGGCCGCGCTGCCGGCCACCAGCGGAAACATGAGAAACAGGTAGCCGATCTGCGCGACGGTCGAATAAGCCACCAGCAGTTTCAGCCGCGCCTGGCGCAGCGCGACCAGGCTGCCGAACAGGATGGCCGCTGCCCCCAGCAGCGCCAGGATGGGGGCGACGGCCAGCAGCAGCGCCGCCGGCATCACCCAGAACCACAACCGCAGCAGCAGCACATAGGAGGCTTTCACCACCAGCCCCGAAAGCAACGCGCTGGCTGCCGGCGGCGCGCCCGCATGCGCCGCCGGCAGCCAAAGATGCAGGGGGAAAAGTGCCATCTTGCCCAAGAGCCCCACCGTCATCAGCGAGGCAGCGACGATGGTGGGCGCATCAGCCCGCGCGGCCTCAGCCAGCAGCAGGATGTCGAGCGTGCCATAAGCGCCATAGAGCAACACCGTGCCCAGCAGATACAGCACGGAGCCGATCAGCGCGAACAGCAGATAGCGAAGCTCCGCCTTGAATTGCGTGGCTTTGCCGTCCAGGCAGGCAAGGGCCAGCGCGCCGAAGGTCAGCATCTCCAGCGCCACGAAGAGGTTGAACAGATCGCCACCCAGGAAGGCGGCGTTCAACGCGGCCCAGAGCGCCAGCAGGAAGCACCAGAAAGCGAGCGGCGCGCGCGCTTCGGGCGCGCCGGGCGCGGTTGTGTAATCCGCACGCGCAAAGAGCGCGATGGCCGCGATGATCAGCGCCGTGGTCAGCAACATGGCGGCGGCCAGGCCATCGGCGCGGAGTGCCAGGCCCAGCGGCGGCGCCCAGCCGCCGACAAACGCCACCACCGGCGCCTTGGCATGCAGCAGGCCGGCCACCAGCACCGCCGCCATGGCGAGGCCTGGGGGCAGCAGCCACAATGCCATGCGCTCCGCCAGACGGCCGCCCAGGGCGAAGCCCAGCAGCAGGCCGGTGACGGGCACCACCAGCATCAGCACGAGGAGAAATCCACCCGGCGTGGCTTCCATCAGGGCGGTGTCTTGTCTTCGGCGATGGTGGCGGCCCCCGTGATCTGGAAGAGCCGCAGCACCAGCACGAGCGCCAGCGCCGTGGCCGCAAAGGCGACCACGAGGCCGGTGATCACGAGCGCCTGGGGCACCGGGTCCGCAACCGCGCCACGCCGCGCCACCACGCCAAACAGAAGAAACACGCCGCCGCCCAGCAGGTTGAAGGCGAGGATTTTTCGCAGCAGCGCCGGCTGCGTCACCAGGCCATAGAGCCCCAGCGCCACCAGCGCCGCGCCCGTCACGCCGAAGATCATGCCGGGCGCTCCGGCGGGCCGGCCACCATCAGCACAATCGCGGCCGCGACGGAGAGCGTCATCGCCGCCTCGATCAGCAGGATCAGCGGCTTGGCAAAGCCGGGCGGGTAGGAGAGGAAGCCGTCGGCGATGACAAAGCCCAGCAGCCCCACGCCGATGAAGACCAGCGGCCCCGCCACCACCGCCCAGCGCAAGCCGCGCGAAGCGACGGGCGGCAGGCGCCAAAGCCCGGCCACCCAGGCCAGGATGCCCATGGCGGCCAGGATGGTGCCACCCTGAAATTTACCCCCCGGCGCATCCGCCCCCACCCAGGCGATATGAATGCCCACGACAATGCCAATGGGCGGCAGCACCCGCGCGAGCAAGGAGAGCGGTCCACTGGACTGGACCGGGAATAACGGCCCAGGGATGGCGCCCCAGCGCCGATCCGGCGCCATGCTCCAGATCGCCAGCACGGCAAAGACCAGCACCACCGCCTCCAGCAGCGTATCCAGCCCGCGATAGGCCATGAGCACGCCGGTGATGGGATTGCCGACACCCAGCAAGGGCAGATGGCGGGTGGCCTCGGCCGCCAGGCTCGGCGCCGGATCAGGCAGGTTCAGCATCGCGACGGCCAAGCCGAGGCCGACCACGCCACACAGGATGGCCGCAGCCACGCGCTGAGGCGGGCTGGGCGTGGCCGCGTCAATCTCCGCCTTGCCGCCGCGCAGCCGGACCACGGCAAAGAGCAGGAGCACGCCCGTCGCCCCCGCGCCGAGTGCGGCCTCGGTCAGCGCCACATCCACGGCGCCCAGCCGGACCCAGACCAGCGCCAGCAGCAGGCCATATGCCACGAAGCCAATGACGGCCGGGAAATTGCCGCGCACCAGCAGGGTCCAGCCCGCAACGCCGATCACGGCCAGCGCCAGCATCACATCAAGCACCAGGCTCATGGTGGCGGTTCCGAACGGCGGATGTGCTCGGCGATCATCTGCGTGGCCGTCGCGCCGGCCAGCAGCACCAGCAGCCAGACCAGGATCAGCTTGAGCGCGGCAAGCCACCCCCCCGCCCAGGGCAGCAGGCCCAAAACGATGAGACCCAGGCCCAGGCTATCCGCCTTGGTCAGCGCATGCAGGCGGCTCAGCGGGTCCGGAAAGCGCAGCAGCGCCACGGTGCCGGCGATGAAAAACGCCACGCCGGCGGTGATGGCGGCACCGCTGAACAAGGTCAGGAAAAGGTTCATCGCTGACCCAGCCCCCGCGCCGCCAGCACGAAAGCCACTGAGGCAAAGGCACCCAGCAGCGCCAGAACCAGGGCCACATCCACCACGCCGGCCAGGCCGGTGGCCGCCGCCAGCAGCAGCAAGGCCGCAATCCCGCCCGAGCAGAGCAATTGCGCGGCCATCATGCGGTCCGCCGCACCCGGCCCACGCAGCGCGCGATACAGCCCCGCCAGTGCCGCGAGGAAGATCAGTCCGGCGGCGAGGAGCAGCGCCTCAGCCATGGGGTGCGCCCCCGGCGCGGAGATACAGCGCCTCGGTCGTCGCAAGGTCTCGTGCGATGGGCAGGCTTGTGTCCAGGGCGTGGACGAAAATGGCGCCCGAGGCATCCATCCCGGCCGGCAGCGCGCCGGGCGAAAGGCTGGCGAGCGCGGTGAAGCCATCGCGTGCCGTGCCCTCCGGCAAGGCGGTGCTCATTGTGACCAGGCCGGGTTGCAGCGGCAGGCGCGGATCAAAGGCGCGGCGGGCGATATCGGCACCCGCCAGCACGGCCTGGGAAACGCTGCGCCCCAGCAGAAGCAGCACCGCCGGAGGGCTGCCCAGGGCCATCCGCCCCGGCATCAGCCTTGCGCTGGCCTGGCTGGCCAAGGCCGCTGCCAGCAACCCAAAGGGCAGGCCGGCCAGGTCAGGCCCGGCCAGGATCAGCCAGAGCAGCAGGAACAGCGTGAAGCGGGCCAACCGCTCCATGCTCAGTTCCTGGCCGGCGGCCGGCCGCCAAACACCGTGACATAGAGCGTGGGCAGGAACACCAGCGTCAGCAGCGTGGCCACCATCAACCCGCCCATGATGGCAAAGGCCATCGGCCCCCAGAACACCGTGGGCGCGATGGGAATGAGGCCGAAGACCGTGGAGATCGCGGTCAGCATCATCGGCCGAAGGCGTGAGGAGGCGGCCTTCACCACCGATTCCCAGACAGCGGTGCCCGTCGCGCGCTCATCCTCGATCGAGATGATGAGGATGATGGCATTCTTCGCGATCATTCCCAGCAGCGCGAGGATGCCCAGAATGGCCACGAAGCCCAGCGGCCGGCCGGAGGCCAGCAGCATCAGCACCACACCAATGATGCCCAAAGGCAGCAGCGCCAGCACCAGGAACAAGCGCCGGAAGGAAACGAGCTGAAACATCAGCAGCGTCAGCATCACCACCAGCATCACCGGCACCACCGCCAGCACCGAAGCCTGGGAGAGCGCACTTTCCTCCGCGATGCCGGCCAGATCCACACGATAGGGGCGCGGCAGCGTGGCGTTCAGTGCGTCAATCCGCGGCTGCATGATGGCGTTCACCGAGTCCGGCAGTGTGCCGGCGGTAACATCGGCGCGCACCGTCAGCGTGGGGACGCGGTCCCGCCGCCAGATCATCGGGTATTCCTGCTCATACTCGAAGGTCGCGAGTTGGCTGAGCGGCACCATGCGCCCGCCGGGCAGCGGAATCTGGATGGAGCGCAGGGTGGAGAGCGAAAGCCGCTCCTCCGCCGTGGCGCGCGCCACCACATTGATCAGGTAGATGTCATCGCGCAGCTGCGTGATGGTGGTGCCCGTTACTGCCGCGTTCAGCACGGCAGCCACCCCGGCGGAGCTCAGGCCCAGGCGCCGCGCCTCATCCTGATCCACGCGGACGCGCAATTGCCGCGCGGGTTCCATCCAGTCGAAATGCACGAGGCGGGAGCCACGCGCCTCGGCCATGATGCGGGCCACATCCTGCGCGATCTCGCGCACCTTCTCGATATCCGGGCCATTCACCCGGTATTGCAGCGGCCAACCCACGGGCGGGCCGAGTTCCAGCGGATAGACCCGCGCCACCGCATCGGGGAATTGCTCCGCCATCAGCTGTTCCAGGCGCAGATGCAGCCTTTCGCGGGCCGGCAGATCCTTCGCGACCACCACCGCCTGGGAGAAGAAGGGCAGCGCCAATTGCACATTCAGCGGCAGATAGAATCGGATGGCGCCACGGCCGATATAGGTGCTCCAGCGCGCCACATCCGGGTCATTGGCCAGCGCCGCGTCCAGCCGTTCCGCCGCGGTCTCACTCGCGAAGATCGAGGCGTTTTGCGGCAGGGTGATGTCCACCAGCAATTCCGTCCGGTCCGAGGAGGGAAAGAACTGCCGGGGCACGAATTGCATCGCAAAGACCGAAACGCCGAAGACGCCCAGCGTGATGGCGATGGTGACCCAGCGCGCGCGCATGGCCAGTGTCAGCAGGCCGGTATAGACGCGCAGAACGACACCTTGCTTCTCTGGCTCGGTGCTCACCTGCTTTGCTGACGGCAATTTGAGAATGGCCATGCCGAGCAGCGGTGCAAACAGCACCGCCACGAACCAGGACACGATGAGGGCAATTCCCACCACCGCGAAGATGGTGAAGGTGTATTCCCCGGCCGAGGATTTCGCGAAGCCGATGGGCAGGAACCCCGCAATGGTGATGAGTGTGCCGATCAGCATCGGCGCCGCCAGGGCCTTGTAGGCGAAGGTCGCCGCATCGCGCTTGCTGTCCCCGGCGCCGAGCCGGCGGATCATCGCGTCGATCGTCGTCATCGCATCATCCACCAGCAGCGTGAGCGCGATGATCAGCGCGCCCAGCGAGATGCGCTGCAGGTCGATCCCAAAGAGCGACATGATGGGAAAGACGATGGCCAGCGTCAGCGGGATGGAGAGCGCCACCACGGAGCCGGCACGCACGCCAAGCGCCAGGAAGCTCGCCACCATGATGATGAGGATGGCCTGCCAGAGGCTCTCCATGAAATCGCCGATCGCCTCATCCACCGTCACCGCCTGGTCCGCCACCAGCGTCGCCTCGATGCCGATGGGCAGTTGCGCGCGGATCTCGGCGATGGCGGCCTGCACGTTCCGGCCGAGCGCAAGGAT
>CANHTE010000095.1 GCA_947462945.1 Acetobacteraceae bacterium | reverse complement strand
GAGCAGGTCGTGCGCGACGCGATCGCGCACATCGGCTACGACAGCGAGGACAAGGGCTTCGACTACAAGACGTGCAACGTCATCGTCGCCATTGAGGAGCAGTCGCCCGACATTGCGCAGGGCGTGCACATTGGCCGCGCCCCTGAGGACATTGGCGCCGGCGACCAGGGCATCATGTTCGGCTACGCCTGCACCGAGACGCCCGACCTCATGCCCGCCCCGCTGTATTACGCGCACCTGATTCTGCGCCGCATCAGCGAATTGCGCCGCAGCAACGACCTCTCCGTGAAGGGCCTGCTGCCGGACGCGAAGAGCCAGGTCACGCTGCGCTATGTGGATGGCAAGCCCGTCGGCGTCACCTCGGTCGTGGTTTCCACGCAGCACGAGGAAGGCCTCGACCAGGCGCAGATCAAGGCGATGGTGAAGCCGCTGATCGCCAGCAGCCTTCCCGATGGCTGGATGTGCCCGGACAACGAACTCTACATCAACCCGACCGGCACCTTCGTGATCGGCGGCCCGGACGGCGATTGCGGCCTGACGGGGCGCAAGATCATCGTGGATACCTATGGCGGCGCGGCCCCGCATGGCGGCGGCGCCTTCTCCGGCAAGGACCCGACGAAGGTGGACCGCTCGGCCGCCTATGCCGCGCGCTATGTCGCCAAGAACGTCGTGGCCGCCGGCCTGGCCGACAAATGCACCATCCAGGTTTCCTACGCGATCGGCGTGGCGAAGCCGCTCTCGGTGTATTTCGACCTGCACGGCACCGGCCACGACGTGGACGAGGTGAAGCTGGCCAAGGTGGTCCAGGACATGATGAACCTCTCGCCCCGCGGCATCCGGGAGCATCTGCACCTGAACCGCGCCATCTATGTGCCGACCTCCAGCTATGGCCATTTCGGCCGCACGCCGGATGAGGAGAAGGGCACCTTCACCTGGGAACGGACCGACCTGGTCCCCGCACTCAAGGCCGCCTTCGGCCGCTGAGCTGCGTGCCACAATAAGAGGGGGCGGCTTCCGTGAAAGGGAGCCGCCCTTTTTTGTTGAAACACCACAAGGGGCGCCGCCCCTTGAACGCACGAAGCCAGCAAGGGGCGCCGCCCCTTGAACCCCGGCAAAGGCCCAGGCCTTTGCAATCCATGAGTGGGCGCCATGAACGAGGATACGGACGAAGACTGGCCCGAAGGCATTCCGCATCGGCTCTATGGCCGCAGACGGGGCAAGAAGCTGCGCCCGCGCCAGGAACGCCTGCTGAGCGACGCCCTGCCGCGCCTTCGTTTCACCGATCTCGGCTTCGCAGCCGGTGCGGATGGACTTTGGCTGGAAGTGGGCTTTGGCGGGGGGGAGCACACGCTGGCGCAAATGCGCGCCAATCCGCGCATCGCCGTCATCGCGAGCGAGGTCTATGAGCATGGCCTCTGCTCCCTGCTGACGGACATCATCCCCGATGGCCAGGAAGCCACGGCGCCCCCGCCGCCGCTGCTGCGCCTTTGGCCCGAGGATGCGCGCGAATTGCTGCTGGCCCTGCCGGAAGCCAGCCTGGACCGCGTCTTTCTCATGTTCCCCGACCCCTGGCCCAAGACGCGCCACGCCAAGCGCCGCTTCGTGCATCCCGAGATGATCCCCATCGTGGCACGCGCGCTGAAGCCCGGCGGTTTCTGGCGCGTGGCCAGCGACGACCCGACCTACCAGGCCTGGGTGACGGAGGTTTTCGCCGGCCAGTCCATCTTCAGCGGGGCGCCGCCAGCCACGGAACGCCCCGCGGGCTGGCCGCCCACGCGGTATGAGGCCAAGGCCTTCGCGGCAGGCCGCAAGCCACTTTACTGGGAGTGGCAGCGCGGTCCGGTTTGACGCATGATCGCCCAGGGTTGATTCTCCCGATCCGTGCCCCTTTCCCCTACCCTTCTCGCGCATCTTGTCACCCTTGCCGCCGCGCTAACGGGTGGGGCGGTGTTTGCCGCGCTGCATGTTCCGCTCGCCTGGATGATCGGCGCCATGTTCGGCACGGCCGCGGTCGCCTGGTTCCGGCCGCTGGGTGTGAACCCAGCCGTGCATGTGGCCGCACGCCCGGCGGCCCTGATCGTCATCGGGCTGGCCTTCGGGCAAACCTTTTCAGGCCCAGTGCTGGGGGCGTTGCTGGGTGCCGCACCCGTCATCCTGATGGCAGGCGCGCTCTCCATCCTGGCGGGCATCGCCACCATGCCGATCTTCACGCGCATGGCCGGCACGGATGCGCGCACCGCCTATTTCGCCACCATCCCGGGGGGCGTCATTGTCATGGCGGTGCTGGCCCAGCGTGAGGGCGCGCCCCTTGCCCCCGTCACGCTCGCTCAGACCTTGCGCGTGCTGGTGGTGGTGCTGGTCATGCCGCCCATGCTCTCGGCCATTGCACCGCATGGCGATTCCAGCGCCTTCGTCGCGCCCCGCCTTGGGTTCGAAGCTTTGGGGTTGTTGGCGATGCTGGCCATCGGGCTGGTGGCGGCGCTGGTGATGCGCCGCACCGGCATCGCCAATCCCTGGATGATTGGGCCCTGCTTTCTGGCCATCACCGCCGCCGCTTTCGGCCAACTCCCCTCATCCGTGCCCGCCTGGCTGATCGATGCGGCGCAGGTGGGGATGGGGGCAGGGCTGGGCCAAAAGATGACGCGGGAATTCCTGCTGAGTTCGCGCCGGCTGATGCGGGCCGCGCTGATCTCATCCTTGTTGCTCTGCCTGTTCTGCACGGTGTTTGGTGCCGCCCTGGCCTGGAGCACGGGGCTGCCGCCCTCAGCCGTGATGATCGGCATGGCGCCTGGCGGCATGCCGGAGATGGGGGTCACCGCCAAGGCGCTGGGTGTCGCCGTGCCGCTGGTGCTGGCCTTTCACCTGACGCGCACCTTGATGTGCAATTTCCTGCTGGGGCCGCTCTATCGCGGGTTGGTGGCGCTTGGTCTGTTCAGGCCACCCGGCAACGCGTAGCTTCGCGGCAAGAAGGAACGCCCCATGCCCGAAGACAGCGCCGCCGCCCAGGCAGCCAACACCTTGCCCCTGAACGGGCTTCGCGTGCTTGACCTCACGCTCGCCCGTGCCGGCCCCACCTGTGTGCGGCATCTGGCCGATTGGGGCGCTGACATCATCCGCATCGAACCGCCGGGCAATAATGACGGCTTCGGCGGCGCGCGGGATGGATTTGATTCGGTCAACCTGCACCGCAACAAGCGCGGCTTGGCGATGGACCTGAAAAGCGCCCAGGGGCACGCGGCCTTCCTGCGCCTCGCCGCCACGGCCGATATCGTGGTCGAGAATATGCGCATGCAGGTGAAGCACCGGCTGAAGATCGATTACGAAACGCTCTCGGCCATCAATCCGCGCCTGGTCTATGCCAGCATTTCCGGCTTCGGCCAGACCGGCCCCTATTCCACGCGCGGCGGCGTGGACCAGATCGCCCAGGGTTTGGGCGGCCTGATGTCCATCACCGGCGAAGCGGGGCGCGGGCCGATGCGCGTGG
This sequence comes from Acetobacteraceae bacterium, assembly GCA_947462945.1. Taxonomy (GTDB): domain Bacteria; phylum Pseudomonadota; class Alphaproteobacteria; order Acetobacterales; family Acetobacteraceae; genus Roseococcus. The sequence continues at coordinate 2,677 of CANHTE010000095.1, read as the reverse complement.
GCATCCCGATCGACGATCTGACCGCGGGCAACCTGCTCGCCATGGGCGTGATGATGGCGCTGTATGAGCGCGAGAAGACCGGGCGGGGCCGCTGGGTCCATACCTCCCTGCTGGAGGCACAGGTCTTCATGCTCGATTTCCAGGCCACGCGCTGGCTGCAGAAGGGCGAGGTGGCCGGCCAGGCCGGCAATGACCACCCGGTGAACACGCCGATGGGCGTGTTTCCCAGCGCCGACAAGCCGATCAACATCGCGGCCTCCTCGCCCAAGCTCTGGGCGGTGTTCTGCCAGGCCGCCGGGCGCCTGGACTGGCTGGACAAGCCGGAATGGAAAACCGCCGAGGGCCGCACGGCTGACCGCGCCGCGCTGAACGCCGCCATCAGTGACGTGACACGCCAGAAGCCCAGCGAATACTGGATCACCTTGCTGGAGGAGGCCGGCATCCCCTGCGGGCCGATCAACAACATTCGCGAGGTCTTCGAAGACCCGCAGGTGCAGCATCTGGGCATGGTGTGGAATGTGCCGCATGCCAGGCTGGGCCAGGCCGGTGTGGTGCGCACACCGATCAACATCGAGGGCCACAAGCCCGGCATCCGCCGTGGCGTGCCGGCGCTGGGCGAACATGCCAATGAGATCCTGGCGGAAGCCGGATTGACTGCAGAGGAAATTTCCGCGCTGCGTGCGGGAAGAGTTTTGGGAGAGTGAGTGAGATGCAATTCGCCGATGGTAAAATCCTGGCCCGCAGCGAAGGCGGCGTGGGCACGATCGTCTTCAACCAGCCCGAGAAGCGCAATGCGATGAGCATTGCCATGTGGGACGGCATGGCCGAGGCGCTGGACATCTTCGCCGCCGACGCAGCCGTGCGTTGCGTGGTACTGGAAGGCGCCGGCGGCAAGGCCTTCGTCTCGGGTGCCGATATCAGCCAGTTCGAGCAGAACCGCTCGGACGCCGATGCGCAGCGGCAGTACAACATCAAGACCAGCCATGGCCGCCAAAGGCTGGCCGAATTCGACAAGCCGGTGATCGCGAAGATCCAGGGCTTCTGCATGGGCGGGGGCCTGGGCATCGCCATGTCCTGCGACATGCGGATCGCGGGGACGGGCAGCGAATTCGGCATCCCCGCCGCCAAACTGGGCATCGCCTATGGCTTCGACATGGTGACCAATCTGGTGAACCTGGTGGGCCCCGCCCATGCCCATTTCATCCTGATGACCGGCGGCCGGCTGGATGCGCCGGAGGCGGAGCGGATGGGGCTGATCAACAAGCTGCACCCGGCCGAGTCGCTGGATGCGGAGGTGGCCAGGATCACCTCCACCATCGCCGTCAACGCGCCACTCTCTCTGCGCGCCAACAAGCGGACCGTGCGTGCCGTCCTGGCGGACGCGGCCGATCGTGACATGGCGTCCATCGCCGCCAACCAGGATGCCTGCTTCGACAGCGCCGATTACCGCGAAGGCCGCCGTGCCTTCATGGAAAAGCGCAAGCCGGCCTTCACGGGCGCCTGAGACTGAGCGCCCCATGCGGATGGCCCGGCCCATGGGCTGAAGCCATCCGCAAAATTTTCACTGGCCCCGCTGCAATATCGCGTTAAGTTCCCGTTCATCTGCGGGACGCCTGCGGATGGGAATGTCACAAGGACAGGGTTTTGGACGGAACGGCGCAACCCGCATCTGATCACCGTGATGAGCATCTCGCGCCGATTTCGCGAATTGTCACTGAAGTGGCGGCGCAATTTCCTGGCGCGCGCATTACCCTGGGCGAGATGGCCGAGGCTTTCGGGGACCGTGCCTTCGGCCTGTTGATCCTGCTGCTTTGCCTGCCTTCGCTGCTGCCCGGGATGGCCTCCGTCTTTGGCATTCCAATGCTGATCCTGGGCGCCCAGATGGGCATGGGGCGGCGCGTGCCCAAGCTGCCGCGCTTCATCGCCCGCCAATCCATCAAGCGTGAGGATCTGCTGCGCCTCTCCGGCGCCTCTGGCTCATCCTGGATCAAGCGGATCGAGAAATTCGTAAAGCCGCGCCCGGGTTTCTTCACGGGTCCGATCGGTGACAAGATGGTGGGGTGGCTCACCGTCTATTCGGCCATCATGCTCATTCTGCCCGGCCCCGGCACCAATGGTCCGCCCGCCTTCGGCACCATCATCATGTCGCTGGGCGTGGTTGAAGCTGATAACCGCGTCATTGGTATTGGTGCGGCCCTGACGCTGTTGGGGTGCCTCTTTGCCACCTTCGTCATCGGCGCATTGATATGGGTGGGCATTCAGGCTCTTGGCTGGATCGTCTGAAGCGGTCTAGGATATTTGCATGTGTAGGTGACCCGATGAGGGTTGAAACGGGAATGCGTGACGAGCCGGTCCTCTTGCCGGCCAATCCGCGGCTGCCCCCGCAACTGTAGGCGGTGAGCCTCGGTCCAAATGCCATTGCCCCCAGAGTTGGGCGCATGATCCACTGCTTCGGCGAAGCCGCCTCAGCAGATCATGCATCAGACGGGAGAATGATTCACTGCTCAGGCGAAGCCGCCTCAGCAGATCATGCTCCAGACGGGAGTGAGAAGGCGGACCCAGGCGTTGACCCGCGAGCCAGGAGACCGGCCTGCACAGAGTTGTTCTCGCGCGTACCGGGCGGGGTGCACCGGTGCCACGGACTTGTTCCGTTTGCGAGCTCGGCGCCAGCCGTCAG
>CANHTE010000094.1 GCA_947462945.1 Acetobacteraceae bacterium | reverse complement strand
GTGGTGCAGGAGGCTCGCCTCATGCGGGGGGAGCGCTAGGGGGCAAAGCCCCTCGCAACTCAACCCGCCTTGCCCGCCACCACCACCATGGCCGGCTTCAACAACCGCCCATTCAGCGTCCAGGCGCTGGTCCAGGCCTGCATCACCGTGCCAGGCGCCACGCCTTCCGGCGCCGGGGCCTCGCTCATCGCCTGGTGCAATTCCGGGTCGAAGACCTGGCCCTCGGCCGGCTTGCGGTGCACGCCGTGGACCTCCAGGCGTTGCAGCAGGAAGCGCTCCACCCCTTCGAAGCCGCCGCGCATCTTGCCGATGATCTCGGGCTCATCCTCAGCGGGCTTGGGCAGCAGGTCGATGCCGCGGCGGAGGTTTTCCGCCACTTCGGTCATGTCGGTCGCAAATTTCTGCACGGCGTAGTTGCGCGCCTTGTCGGCCTCATCCTTGCCGCGATGGCGCACATTCTGCACCTCGGCCTCGGCGCGCAGCCAGCGATCCTTCATCTCGGCCAATTCGGCCTCAAGGGCGGCGATTCGCTCCTCGGGCGTGGGGAGCGGAGGGGCGGCCGCGTCGGGGGTTTCCGGCGCGGTTTCGGCCGGGGAAGGGGTTTGTGAGTCGCTCATGGCCTGTCACGTAGGCGCGCGATGGCGCGGGATCAACCCAGCAGCCGGCCAATGACGCGCGCCGTGTAGTCCACCACCGGGATCACCCGCCCGTAATTGATCCGCGAAGGCCCGATGACGCCGATCGCGCCCACGATCTTTTCCTGTGCGTTGCGGAAGGGGGCCACCACCACGGAAAGCCCGGCCGTGGAAAACAACCCGCTCTCGGCCCCGATGAAAATCTGCACGCCCTCACCGCGCTGGGCCAGTTCCAGCAGCTTCAGCGTGGTTTCCTGCGCCTCCAGCCGCTCGAACAGGGCCTGGATTTCATGGACGCGGGTCAGGTTCTCCATGTTTTCCAGCAGCCGCGCCTGGCCGCGCAGAATGAGTGAGCCGTGCTCCGACCCCTTGGCACCCCCCGCCCAGGTCGCCATGCCGGCTTCCACCACCTGGGTGGTCAGCGCATCCAGCGCGCTGCGATTGGCGGTGATCTCCTGCGTGACGTTGGCGCGGGTTTCGTCCAGCGTCAGGTCCGAAAGCCGCGCATTCAGGTAATTGCCCGCCTGCACCAGCGCCGAAGGCGGCAGGCCGGGCGGCACCTCGATCACGCGGTTCTCCACGCGCCCATCGCCCTGCACCAGCACCACAAGGGCCCGGCCGGGGCCCAGGGGCACGAATTCGATATGCCGCAGCGGTGCCTCGCCCTTCGGGGCCACCACCAGCCCGGCCGCACCCGCCAGGCCCGACAGCATCTGCCCGGCCTCGGCCAGGGTATCCTGAAGGGAACGGCCATGGGCGGCGCAGCGGGCGGAAATCTCGGCCCTCTCCTCCTGGCCAAGATCGCCGAATTCCAGCAGCCCATCCACGAAGAGCCGCAGCCCCTGCTGGGTGGGCAGCCGCCCGGCGCTGGTATGCGGCGCGTAGAGCAGCCCTGCCTCCTCCAGATCCGCCATGACATTGCGGATCGAGGCGGGGGAAAGGTTCAGCGGCAGGCGGCGGGAGAGGGTGCGGCTGCCCACCGGCTCGCCCGTCGCGACATAGACCTCCACCAGCTCGCGCAGCACGGCGGTGGAGCGGAGGTTGAGGGCGCTGGCGGCGATGCTCGGCACCGCGCAAAGGGGTGACTTGAAGGGGGTGTGCATCGCTGTGATTAACTTGGGTCTGCGGGAGGCTGAGGTCAACCTCCTTCACCGCGCCCCTGGTCAGCCCGCGCCGCTTATGGCTATTGCGCCGGCAGAAACCCAGAGGATTGCCCGAACATGCGCCCATCCGGACGTGCGCCCGACGCCCTGCGCTCCATTTCCATCGAAACCGGCATCGCCAAGCATGCCGAAGGCTCCTGCCTGATTCGCATGGGCAATACCGAGGTGCTCTGCGCCGCCAGCCTCGAAGCCCGCGTGCCGCCCTTCATGCGCAACCAGGGCCTGGGCTGGGTGACGGCCGAATACGGCATGCTGCCCCGCGCCACCCATACCCGCGGGGATCGTGAGGCGGCACGCGGCAAGCAATCCGGCCGCACCCAGGAAATCCAGCGCCTGATCGGCCGCAGCCTGCGCGCCGTGACCGACCGCAAGGCGATGGGCGAAATGACCGTGACGCTGGATTGTGACGTGATCAACGCCGATGCCGGCACCCGCTGCGCCGCCATCACCGGCGCCTGGGTGGCCCTTCACCTGGCCTTCCAGCACGCGATGCGCAACAACATCATGAGCGCCATCCCGCTGCGGGACCATGTGGCCGCCATCTCCTGCGGGATTGCGAATGGCGAGGCCATCCTGGACCTGGATTATGCCGAGGACAGCACCGCCGATGCGGATGCGAATTTCGTGCTCGCCGGCAATGGCAATCTGATCGAAGTGCAGGCCACGGCCGAGGGCGCGCCCTTCTCCGAAGCGCAGTTCCTCGCCATGCTCGACATGGCGCGGGACGGCGTGGCGCAGCTGGTGGCGGCACAAAAGGCTGCGGTCGGGCTGTGAGGCGGCTGGCGCCCGGCCGGCTCATCCTGGCCAGCCACAATGCGGGCAAGCTGCGCGAATTCACCGCGCTGCTGGCCCCGCATGGGATGGAACTGGCCTCGGCCGGCGAACTCGGCCTGCCCGAGCCGGCCGAGACGGGCACCAGCTTCACCCAGAACGCCTGCATCAAGGCGCTGGCCGCAGCCGGCGCGGCCCAGCTGCCGGCGCTGGCCGATGACAGCGGCCTGGCGGTGGCGGCCCTGGGGGGCGCGCCCGGCGTCCATACCGCCGATTGGGCGATGCGCCCGGATGGCACGCGGGACTATGCCGCCGCCATGGCCCGCATCGCGGTGGAGGATGGCAGCGCGCGCCGCCGCTGCGCCTTCATCGCCGTGCTGGTGCTGGCCTGGCCCGATGGCCATACCGAGGCCTTCGAAGGCCGCTGCGAGGGGCATTGGGTGCAGCCGCCACGCGGCCTCCAGGGCTTCGGTTATGACCCGATGTTCATCCCCGATGGTGCCGCCCTGACCTTTGGCGAGATGAGCGCCGCCGAAAAGGCGCAGCACAGCCACCGCGCCCGCGCCTTTGCGGCGCTGGCGCAGGGATGCCTCACTCCGGCGTGAAGCCTGAGGCGCGAATGATGGGGCCCCATTCCTCACGCTCGGTGCGGATGCGGCTTGCAAAGGCGGCCGGGCTTGCCGAGACGCCGACATTGAAATCCAGCCGCTCCAGCGCCGCCCGCATCTCCGGCGTGGTGCCGAGCTGGGTGATGGCGTTGAACAGCCCCTGCACCACGGGCGCGGGGGTGCCGGCGGGCAGCAGGGCGCCGAACCATTCATCCTTGGTCAGCGCCGGATGGCCCAGTTCCTGGAAGGTGGGAACCTCGGCAAAGCGGGGGTTTCGCGTGGCGGAGGAGACGGCCAGCATGCGCAGCCCCACGCCATTCTGCGGCGAAACATCGCCCAGCACGCCCATGAAGGCATTCAACCGCCCCGCGATCAAATCCTGCACGGCGGGCACCGCGCCGCGATAGGGCACATGCGTCATGCGGATGCCCAGCGCCTGGGCCAGCATCAACCCCATGAAATGCGGCGAGGCCCCGGCAGCGGGTGAGGCGAAGGGAATTTCATTCGGCTGCGCCCGCGCCCAGGCCCCGAATTCAGCCAGGTTGCGCGCGGGGTGCGACATCGGGACGCAAAAGGCGAAGGGGAAGGTGCACACGGTGCTGACCGGGATGAAATCGGTCAGGGCGTCGTAACGCACGTCGCGCGGGAAGATATGCGGCTGCAATGTCAGCATGGAGGCCGGCGTTTGCAGGAAAGTCGTGCCATCCTTCTCGGCGTCACGCACGAATTCAACGGCGATGCGCCCGGCGGCGCCGACGCGCCCTTCCACCAGCACATTCGGGGCGAAAACGCCGCGCAGGCGTTCGGCATAAAGCCGCGCCACGATGTCCGAACTGCCACCGGCCGGGAAACCGATGATCACGCGCGCATTGCGCGGCACCACCTGAGCCGTGGCCAGGCCTGGCATCGCGAGGGCAAGGCCGGCACCCAGAAGGGCGCGGCGAGGGGTTGCAAGCATGGGTCGTCTCCGCCAGGAATTTTTTTCTGGCGCCGTGTTTAGCCAAGAGCCGGGCGGTTTGCGAGGGGTCAGGCGGCTTCGGCCGGGGCGCGCAGAGTCAGCGCCAGGGCGTGCAGCCCGCCCGAGAACTCGGCATCCAGCGCCGCATGCACCGCGCGGGAGCGCGCCACGCGGTTCATGCCCGTGAAGGCCTCGCTCACCAGCAGCACGCTGTAATGCGTCTGCCCGCCCGGTGCGGCGCCGGCATGGCCGGCATGGCGGTGGCTGTCATCCACCACCTCCAGCCGAAGGGGTGCGAAGCCGGCGGTGAGAAGAGCCTGGATGCGGTCGGCGCGGTTTTCCATGGGGTTGAGAATCCTCCAGGATGTCGCCGTTGCCAAGCCCGGAAGGCACACCCATAACGTTTCGATGGCGCGCCGTGCGAGCTTCCAACCCCAGACCGACCCGAAGGCCCCCCCCCGGGGCTGCGCGGCGCCCGGCTGCCTGGCCGCCGGCGAATTCCGCGCGCCGAAGGATCGCAGCCTGCGGGAGTATCTGTGGTTCTGCCTGGAACATGTGCGCCAGTACAATGCCGGCTGGGATTTCTATCGCGGCATGGGCCCGGCCGATATCGAAAGCGCCATTCGCCTCGACTCCGTGGGCCAGCGTCCCACCTGGCCTTTGGGCCGCCTGGGCGGCGTGCGGCTCGATCCCGAGCGTATGGCGGACCCATTGGGCATCCTGCGGGACACGGCGCTGCACGAAAAACGCCGGGCACCCCCACGCGCCGAGGCACCGCCGGAACTGCGCGCGGCCCTTGGCCTGCTGGAACTCGAATGGCCGCTGGATCCGGCCACGCTGAAGGCGCGCTACAAGGAACTCGCCAAGCGCTACCACCCCGACGCCAATGGCGGGGATCGCAGCGCGGAGGACCGGTTCAAGGACATCAACCGGGCCTATTCGCTGCTTCGGCAAAAGATCGGCCGCGCCGAGCCCGCCCATGCCGGATGATCCACATGCCCAACAATCCGGGCCTGCCGGGTAGCCCAATCCGGCCGGGTGGCTTAACATTCCCATATCTCAGATGAACGAAGCGGATGCGCGATGACGAAGTTGGCTGAAACTGCGAATGTGAGCCCCACCTCGGCGATCAACATGCCGGACACGACCGTGAGCGCGCGTGAGGCATTCGGCGTGGATATTGACATGCAGGTGCCGGCCTTCTCGGTCCGCACCGAGCACGTGCCGGAGCTCGACCCCTCCTATCGCTTCGACCGCGAGACGACGCTCGCGATCCTGGCCGGCTTCACGCATAACCGCCGCGTGATGATCCAGGGCTATCACGGCACCGGCAAATCCACCCATATCGAGCAGGTGGCTGCGCGGCTGAACTGGCCCTGCATCCGCGTGAATCTGGACAGCCACATCAGCCGCATTGATCTCATCGGCAAGGACGCCATCGTCCTGAAGGATGGCAAGCAGATCACCGAATTCCGCGAAGGCATCCTCCCCTGGGCGTTGCAGCACCCCTGCGCCCTGGTGTTTGACGAGTATGATGCCGGCCGCCCGGATGTGATGTTCGTGATCCAGCGCGTGCTGGAAGTGGAAGGCAAGCTCACTTTGCTCGACCAGAGCCGCGTGATCCGACCGCACCCGATGTTTCGTCTGTTCGCCACGGCGAACACCGTGGGCCTGGGTGACACGACCGGCCTCTATCACGGCACGCAGCAGATCAACCAGGGCCAGATGGACCGCTGGAACATCGTGGCCACGCTGAACTACCTGCCCCATGCGCAGGAGACCGAGATCGTCATGGCGAAGATCGGCTCGACCGACGCCAAAATGAAGAAGCAGGTGGAAGCCATGGTGGCGCTCGCCGATTTGACGCGCGCGGGCTTCATCGCGGGCGATATCAGCACCGTCATGTCGCCGCGCACGGTCATCACCTGGGCCGACAATACGCGCATCTTCGGCGATATCGGCTTCGCCTTCCGCCTGACCTTCCTCAACAAGTGCGATGAGGCCGAGCGTTCGACGGTGGCGGAATATTATCAGCGCTGCTTCAACGCAGAGATCG
>CANHTE010000093.1 GCA_947462945.1 Acetobacteraceae bacterium | reverse complement strand
ATGGCGGTGGGGCCTGATCCCCGCCAGCCTGCTGCCAGTCCCTCCACCAAGGGCGTGCTGGAGGGGTGATGCGGAGCTGGACCGTCCACCTCCCGCCCGGGGCCAGCCGTGGCTCGGTGCCCGCGACCGGATTGGGGAAGCCGCCTGTGCTGATCCCGGAGGGATTTTCCATCTGGGTCTTTGTCTTTGGCCCCTTCTGGCTGTTCTGGCATCGCGCCTGGCTGGCCGGTTTCGGCGTGTTGCTCGGGCTGATCGCGGTGAATTTGCTGCCGGACCCATATGGCATCGCCCTGGCCCTGGGCGCGCATGTGCTGCTGGGCTTCCAGGGGCAGGATCTGCGCCGCTGGACGCTCAGCCGGCGGGGCTGGAGCCTGGCGCATGTGGTGCAGGGGCGCGATGCCGAGGGCGCCCTGGTGCGGCTGCTCCAGGCTGAACCCCGCCTGCTGCCGCTTTACGCCGCCGAGGCCCGGCCGTGAGGGTTGCGCTGATTGACCCGGGCTCGGGTAATCTTGCCTCGGTGCGCCGCGCGTTGGAGCGCGTGGCCGATCGCCCCCTCACGGTGGAGATCACGCGCGAGCCGGAGGCCCTGATTCACGCTGACCGCATCGTCCTGCCCGGCCAGGGCGCCTTTGCCGCTTGCCGCGCCGGTCTCGATGCTTTGGATGGCATGATCGCGGCGCTTTACGAGCAGGTGCAGGTGCACCGGAAGCCCTTTCTGGGCATTTGCGTCGGCCTCCAATTGCTGGCGGAGCGCGGGCTGGAGCATGGCAGCACCCCCGGCCTCGCCTGGCTGCGGGGCGAGGTGGCCGAAATGGACCCCCACGGCCCGGATGGCGCGGCATTGCCCCTGCCGCAGATGGGCTGGAACACCCTGGAATTCACGCCGGGCGCCCACCCGGTGCTGGAAGGCCTGCAACCGGGCGACCACGCCTATTTCGTGCATTCCTATGCCTGGCGCGGCGGCGAACCGGGCGATGTGCTGGCCACCACCGATTACGGCGGCCCCGTGCCGGCCATCCTGGGGCGCGGCAACATCATCGGCACGCAATTCCATGTCGAGAAAAGCGCTGCCGTCGGCCTGCGCATCCTGGCGAATTTCCTGCGCTGGACGCCCAGGGTGGAACAGGCATGAGCGCCGAACCCGCCGTGGTGCATCGCCTGGAGGTGGAGCGGGTGGACATGCTCGACCCGCATGACCTTGCCGACCTGTGCGAAGCCACCAACGCCGCTATCGTGGAGGGCGGCGGCTTTGGCTGGGTGGAAGCGCAAAGCCGCTCCGCCCTGGAGCGCCATTTCCGTGGCGTGATGCTGGTGCCCGAGCGCGAGTTTTTCGTGGCGAGGCTGGATGGTGAGGTGGTGGGCAGCGCGCAGATGGTGCGCCCGCCCCGCAACAACGAAGCCCAGGGCTTCACCGCGCAACTCACCCATGCCTTCATCGCCCCTTACGCCCGCGGCTTTGGCTTGGCGCGGTTGCTGGTGCGGCGGGTGGAGGAACGTGCCGCCGCCATGGGCATCCGCGTGCTGAACCTCGATGTCCGCGCCACGCAGGAAACCGCCATCACCCTGTTCGAGCGGCTGGGCTATGTGCGCTGGGGCATTCACCCGGCCTATGCGCGCGTGGGCGGCGAGACCGTGGCAGGACATTTCTACTACCGGCTGCTGGAGCCGCAGAATGGCCGCAGCACTGCCGATGCCCTGGGGCAGATCAAGACATGAACGGCTTCACCCTCTACCCCGCCATTGATCTCAAGCAGGGCCACGTGGTGCGGTTGCAGCGCGGTGATATGGCGCAGGCCACCATCTATGCCGAAGACCCGGCCGAGCAGGCCCGCAGCTTCGCCGCCGATGGCTTTCAATGGCTGCATGTGGTGGATCTGGACGGCGCCTTCGCCGGCAAGCCCGCCAATGCCGAGGCGGTGGCCCGCATCCTGGCCGCCAGCGCCCTGCCGGTGCAGCTGGGCGGCGGCATTCGCAATATGCCCACGGTGGAGGCCTGGCTCGGCGCTGGCGTCACGCGCGTCATCCTGGGTTCGGCCGCCGTGAAGGACCCGCCCTTCGTGCGCCAGGCCTGCCGGCATTTTCCCGGCCGCGTCGTCGTCGGCATCGACGCACGCGGCGGCATGGTGGCGACAGAAGGCTGGGCCGAGACCAGCACCCTCTCGGCGCGGGACCTGGCGCTGCGGCTGGAGGATGCCGGGGCGGCCGCCATCATCTACACCGATATCGACCGTGACGGCATGCTGAGCGGCGTGAATGTCGAGCAGACCCGCGCCCTGGCGCTGGCGCTGGACACCCCCGTGATCGCCTCGGGCGGCGTCGCGTCCATCGCCGATCTGGTGGCGCTGAAGGCTGTCGCGGCGGATGGGATTTCCGGCTGCATCCTGGGCCGTGCGCTTTATGACGGGCGGATAGCGCCCGCCGAGGCGCTGGCGCTGGCGGCGGGATGATTCGGCTGGCGGTGCCCGGGGACCTTCCGGGCATGCTGGATCTCTATCAGCACCTCAATCCGCTCGACCCGCGCGTGCCGGAAGCGGCGGCCGCCACGGCCTGGAAGGCGATGCTGGGTTCCGAGCTGATCCGGCTCATCGTCGCGGAGGTCGAGGGCGCACCGGTCTCCAGCTGCATGCTGGTGATCGTGCCGAACATCACGCGCGGCGCCCGCAGTTTCGGCGTGATCGAGAATGTCGTCACCCATGCGGCGCATCGCGGCCAGGGCCTGGGCCGTTCGGTGCTGGCCGCCGCCGTGGAGGCCGCCTGGCAGGCCGATTGCTACAAGGTGATGCTGGCAACCGGCTCGCGGCAGGGTTCCACCTGGCGCTTCTATGAAGGCGCGGGCTTCACCCGGGCCACGAAGACGCATTTCGAAGTGCGGCGCGGTTGAGGCGCTGACGGTCCCCAGCCCGCCACGAAACCATCGCTTGACGCTCCTGCAAAAACGCCGCAATCGCCTTACCCCAGGATCATCCAGATACCTGGACAAACCGGGAATTCATCCGTGCTCGCGTTGCGTATCATTCCCTGCCTGGATGTGAAGGATGGCCGCGTCGTCAAGGGCGTGAACTTCCTTTCCCTGCGCGACGCCGGGGACCCGGTGGAGCAGGCCCGCGCCTATGACGCGCAGGGCGCCGATGAGCTGACCTTCCTCGACATCGGGGCCACGCATGAGAACCGGGACACGATGTATGACGTCGTCTCCCGCACGGCGGCCGAGGTCTTCATCCCCCTGACAGTCGGCGGGGGCGTGCGCAGCGTGGAGGATATCCGCAAGCTGCTGCTGGCCGGCGCCGACAAGGCCAGCATCAACAGCGCCGCCGTCACCGACCCTGATCTGGTGCGCCGCGCGGCCGAGGCCTTCGGTAGCCAATGCATCGTTGTGGCCGTGGATGCCAAGAAGGTCGCCGAGGGCCGCTGGGACATCTTCACCCATGGTGGCCGGCGCGAAACCGGTCTGGACGCGGTGGAATGGGCGCGCCGCATGGCGAGCCTGGGGGCGGGCGAAATCTTGCTGACCTCGATGGATCGGGACGGCACGAAGCAGGGCTTCGATCTCGATCTGCTGCGCCGCGTGGTGGGTGCGGTGCGCGTGCCGGTGGTGGCCTCTGGCGGAGTTGGCGCCCTGGACCATTTCGTGGAGGGCGCGCGCGCGGGGGCCACGGGCCTGCTGGCCGCGAGCGTCTTTCACGACGGCGTGTTCCGCATCGAACAGGCCAAGGATGCATTGGCGGCGGCGGGCCTGCCCGTGCGCCGCGCCCGGGAGATGGCGTGATGGCGAAGACGGTGAAGAAGAAGGTTGCGGGCAAGACGACGAAGCTGCCCTTGCCCACCAATATCTCGGTCAAGAAAGCGCGCATTTCCAAAGCGGTCCGCCGGGCCGAGGCCGCGCACCTCAAGCCGCTGGAACTGCCCGAGGATGGCGATGCCGCGGTGCTGGACCGCCTTTGGGCCACCATCGAATCGCGCCGCCTTGGCGGCAATGCCGAAACCTCCCATTCGGCGCGGCTGATCGCGCGTGGCACGCAGAAAGTGGCGCAAAAGCTGGGTGAGGAAGCGGTGGAACTGGTGATTGAGGCGGTGGCGCGCAATCGCCCGGCCACCATCAGCGAATCCGCCGATGTGCTGTATCACCTGATGCTGCTGCTGGTGGATGCCGGGATCACCCCGGCCGAGGTCTGGGCTGAATTGCGGCGCCGGGAGGGGATTTCCGGCATCGCCGAAAAGGCCTCCCGCCCGCTGCCCAAGGCGTTGCTCGCCCTGGCCGAGACAACCAAGCTGCCCTGAGGGCGGGGCCGCCGACGCGGCCTCAGCCTTGTGGGGCGACCTGCCCCGCATCCGGCCCGCGTCATGCACCCGCAGGCATCGCGGGCTTGCTGTGCCATTGGCCCGCTTCCCCCGCGCGCAGCCTTGCTTTATGCGCATCTCACCAGAAATTCATCTCCGGAGGGAAATGTCATGAATCGTCGTCTCGTTCTCGGCACGGCCGCGATGGCCGCCCCCGCCGCGCTTTCGGCCCCGGCCCTGGCCCAGGCCAATCCCGAAATCCGCTGGCGCTGCCAGTCCAGCTTTCCGCGCAACCTCGATGTGCTGTTCGGCACACCGGAGCGCATCGCCAACCGCGTCGCCGCGCTGACCGAGAACAAGTTCCGCATTCAGGTCTTTCCGGCGGGTGAGATCGTCCCCGGCCTCCAGGTTCTGGATGCCGTGCAGGCCGGCACGATTGATTGCGGCCACACCGCCTCCTACTGGTATATCGGCAAGGAGCCGGGCTTCGCCTTCTTCACCGCCATTCCCTTCGGCCTGAACACCCGCCAGATGACGGCGTGGATGCGCCATGGCGGCGGGCAGCAATTCGCCGATGCCCTGTTCGCCGACTACAACATCGTGGGCCTGCCCGCGGGTGATACCGGGGCGCAGATGGGCGGCTGGTTCCGCCAGGAAATCCGTACCCAGGCCGATGTGCAGGGGCTGAAGTTCCGCATCTCCGGCCTGGCCGGCCAGGTCTTCCAGCGGATGGGCGCCAACCCGACCCTGGTGGCGCCGGCCGATATCTACCCGGCGCTGGAGCGCGGCACGATCGACGCGACGGAATTCGTGGGCCCGCATGATGACGAGCGCCTGGGCTTCTTCCGCGTGGCGCGCTTCTACTACGCGCCCGGCTTCTTTGAGCCCTCGGCCCGCCTGCAGTTCATGAGCAACAAGCGCCAGTATGACGCGTTGCCGCAGGCCTATAAGGATGCGCTGGCCATTGCCTGCGCCGAGGCCGATAGCGAGATGGTCAGCCGCTATGACCACCTGAACCCGATCGCGCTGCGGCGTCTGGTGGCGCAGGGCACGCAGCTGCGCTTCTATTCGCGCGAGATCCTGCAGCTCGCCTGGCGTTCGAATGAGGCGCTGATGGCTGATCTCGCTGGGCAAAATCCCCGGTTCCGCACCATCTGGGACGCGTATCGCCCTTACCGGGCCGAGCAGTTCCAGTGGTTCCGCGTGGCCGAGAACAGCTTCGACAACTTCGCCTTCGCTGCCTCTGCCGGTTGAAGGCCTGAATCCGGGGGCGGCCCATGGCCAATTTCATCCGCCGCACCCCGGAAGGCGAGGACCGTGAACGCCTGATCTGTGGCGATTGCGGATACGTGGCCTATGAGAACCCGAAAATCGTGGTCGGCAGTGTGGTGGAGGAGGATGGAAGCATCCTCCTCTGCCGCCGCGCCATCGAGCCGCGCCACGGCTTCTGGACGCTGCCTGCCGGCTATATGGAGCTGGGCGAGACCACGGAGGAAGGCGCCCGCCGCGAAGCCTGGGAAGAAGCCCGCGCCCGGCTTGATCTGCAAGGCATCCTGGCCATCTATTCCATTGCGCGAATCGGTCAGGTCCAGATCATCTACAAGGCCCGCCTGGCCGAGCCCGGCGTCGCCGCCGGCCCCGAAAGCCTGGAGGTGCGCTTTTTCACCTGGGAGGAGATCCCGTGGCACGAGATAGCCTTTCCTTCGGTCCATTGGGCCCTGTCGGCCTGGCGGGCGGGCGGAAGCGGCATCGCGGGCAATCCGCCCGAGGATGCGCGCGGCATGGCGGGATTGTGATACCGGCGCTGGCCCTGTTGGCAACCCTGTTTCCGCTGCCCCTCCTCGCGCAGAATTCGGAGCCGGCGCGGGTTCAATCGCCCCGGAGCACGGCCGAGGCTGCGCCAAGACCCAGGCCGCGTGACGCAAGGGACCGCGCCTT
>CANHTE010000092.1 GCA_947462945.1 Acetobacteraceae bacterium | reverse complement strand
GGGCTTCACCATCCGGGATGTCTTCCAGACGGCACAGCAGGCACCAATCGGCCGCCACGCTCATGCGCCGGCGAGTTCCAGGATCACGGCCGCATGCTCAGGGCTGATCAGCATGACGGAGAGGCGGGACTGCCGGATCAGGCCAATGCCTTCCAGTCGGGGCTCGGCCTTGATGGTGGCGAGCGTGACGGGTTGCGGCAGTTTCGAGACGGTCTTCACATCCACGCAGACCCAGCGCCCCGTATCATCAGTCGGGTCGGGATAGGCGGCGCGGACCACTTCCACGATGCCCACCACCTCCTTGCCGATATTCGAGTGGTAGAAAAACACGCGGTCGCCCGGCTGCATGGCGCGCAGGATATTGGCCGCCTGGGCGTTGCGTACGCCGGTCCAGGGCTCGATGCCATTGGCCACCTGCTGATCCCACCCAAAGACATCGGGCTCGGATTTGACGAGAAAACCGGGCGGGCGTGGCTTGGGCTTGGCCATGGATTTCTTTGCGGCGAGATGTGGCGTTCGTGTCCAGGCTTCGCATATCTGTGAGGATCTCGCCAATGGGGCGCAAATCATTGCGCGAGGATAACTTTCTGCGGGCGTATGCGTCATCCGGGGCGCTTCAATCCTGGGGCGCATCTGCCTATGGTGGTCCGGTGGAAAACGCAGTTCAAACTCCGCGGCCGGCAGGCTCGCTGCATCGCTTCGCCAATCCGGGCCGCTTCCTGCGGCTGACGGAGAGCTGGCTTCCCTGGTTGTCGGGCGCGGCGCTGCTGGTGCTGGGCATCGGCGTTGTCTGGGCGCTGTGGTGGGCGCCGAAGGATTGGCAGCAGGGCGAAACGGTGCGGATCATGTTCGTGCATGTGCCGATGGCCTGGCTGGCCATGGGCGGATACACCGGCCTTGCCATCCTTTCGATCATGTCCCTGATCTGGCGCCACCCGCTGGCTGACCTGACGGCGCGGGAGCTTTCGCCCATCGGGGCGGCGGTCACGGCGCTTTGCCTGCTGACGGGCAGCCTTTGGGGCAAGCCCATGTGGGGCACCTGGTGGGTCTGGGATGCACGGCTGACCTCGGTGCTGGTGCTGTTCTTCCTGTGGCTGGGCCATGCCGCCCTGGTGCGCGCCTTTGACGACCCTGAGCGCGGCGCGCGGATGGGCGCCATCCTTGCGCTGGTGGGCGTGGTGAATGTGCCCATCGTGAAGTTCAGCGTGGATTGGTGGAACACGTTGCACCAACCGGCCAGCGTCACCCGGCTGAATGCGCCGGGGATGCATGTGGATATCCTCTATCCCCTGCTATGGTGCACCCTGGGTTTCACGCTCGCCTTCATGGCGGTGACTCTGGCCGCGACGCGCGCCGCCGTGATGGAGCGGCGCGTGCGTGCCCTGCAGATGGCCACCGCCCGCCGCGCCGATTCGCCCAGCTTGCGGAGTGTCGAGGCATGAGCACGCACTGGCTCCATGTGGCGCTGAGCTGGGCTGCGGTGCTTTCGGTTTTCGCAATCCTCGCCATATCCGCCTCAGGCCGGCATCGCGCGGCCAAGCGGCAACTCGCCCAACTGGATCGGCAAAAATGACGCGCAAGAAGCGCCGGCTTTACATCCTCCTGCTCTGCGCCATTGGCCTGGGGAGCGCGACCGCCCTCACGCTGACGGCCTTCCAGGACAACCTCGTCTTCTTCCGCTCCCCCTCCGACATTGTGCGCGAAACCCCGCCGCCTGGCCGGGCCTTCCGCCTGGGCGGGCTTGTTGAAGAAGGCAGCGTGCAACGCCAGGGCGAGTATCAGGGCCGCCCCGCCATCCATTTCCGCGTGACCGATGGCGCCAATGCGGTGCCTGTGATTTTCACCGGCGTCCTGCCTGACCTGTTCCGCGAGGGGCAGGGCGTGGTGACCCAGGGCGTGATGGGCGAGGACGGCACCTTCCGCGCTCGTGAGGTTTTGGCCCGCCATGACGAGACCTATATGCCGCCCGAAGTGGCCGATGCGCTGAAACGCTCTGGCCATTGGAACCCGGCGCAGGGCGCGGCCCCGGCAGCGGCCAGCTGGAACACGCTGGATCCCGCGCGCCCGCCAGGCACGACGGACCCCGCGCGCCCGCCAGGCGCGACTGACCCCGCGCGCCCGCCAGGCGCGACTGACCCCGCGCGCCCGCCAGGCGCGACGGACCCGCAACGCCCAGCGGCCATGCCATCCTCATCGCGGAGCGGCTCATGATTCCCGAACTTGGTCATTTCGCGCTGATCCTGGCGGCCATGCTCGCCATCGCGCAGTCCATCCTGCCGCTTTGGGGCGCACAGCGCGGCGATGCGCGGCTGATGGGCTCGGCGGCGCCATTGGCGGTGGCCGGCCTGGTTGCCATTGCCATCAGCTTCGCGGCCCTCACCTGGGCCTATGCAACGAACGACATGACAGTGGTCAATGTTGTTGCCAATAGTCATTCCGCGAAGCCGATGCTGTTCAAGATCACCGGCGTCTGGGGCAATCACGAGGGTTCGCTCATCCTCTGGGTGCTGGTTCTGGCGGGTTGCAGCGCGGCCGTCGCCGGTTTTGGTGGTGCGCTCCCCTCGGCCTTGCAGGCCCGGGTGCAGGCGGTTCTGGGCATGATTCTGCTGGGCTTCCTGGCCTTCATCATCTTTACCTCGAACCCCTTCGAGCGCATTTGGCCTCCGCCGCCCGACGGCCAGGGGCTGAACCCGCTGCTCCAGGATATCGGCCTCGCGATCCACCCGCCGCTGCTCTACATCGGCTATGTGGGTTATGCCGTAACCTTCGCCTTTGCCGTGGCCGCGCTGATCGAAGGGCGGGTAGACGCGGCCTGGGGCCGCTGGGTGCGGCCCTGGAGCCTGGCCGCCTGGTCCTTCCTGACCATGGGCATATCGATCGGCTCTTGGTGGGCCTATTATGAGCTGGGTTGGGGCGGTTACTGGTTTTGGGACCCGGTGGAGAATGCGTCCCTGCTGCCCTGGCTGGTGGGCACGGCGCTGCTGCATTCCGCCATCGTCGTCGAGAAGCGCGAGGCGCTGAAGATCTGGACGGTGCTGCTGGCGCTGCTGGCCTTTGCGCTCTCGCTTCTGGGCACTTTCCTGGTGCGGTCAGGCGTGTTGAATTCCGTGCATTCCTTTGCTTCCGACCCCGCGCGCGGGCTCTTTATCCTGTGCCTGCTTGGGATTTATGTGGCGGGAGCCTTCGCGTTGTTTGCATGGCGCGCGCCAGCCATGGCGCCGGCTGGCGTCTTCGCGCCCATCTCGCGTGAGGGCGGGATCGTGCTCAATAACTTGCTGCTTTGCTCGATCACGGCAGTGGTGTTCGTCGGCACGCTCTATCCGCTGTTCCTGGATCTTTTGACGGGGCAAATGATTTCCGTGGGCCCGCCCTTCTTCAATTCGGCAACGGCGCCGCTGGCCTTGCCGCTGGTGATGGCCATGGCGGTAGGGCCGATGCTGGCCTGGAAGCGCGCCAGCCTGTGGCCCGTGCTGCAACGCCTCTGGTGGACGGCTTGCCTGGCGCTACTTGCTTTTATCCTGACACTGGCCCTGGCTGGCTGGCATGTCCTGAGCGCGCTGGGCTTTGCCTGTGCCTTCTGGTTGGTCGGCGGGGCGGTGGCCGATATTGCAGATCGCGCCGGGGTGGGACGCACCAGCCTGGGCAATGCCTGGAACCGCGCTCGCAACCTGCCACGGTCGGCCTGGGGCTCGGCGATTGCCCATGCCGGCATGGGCGTCACCATTCTGGGTGTGGCCGGTATGGGGCTGGCGACGGAAAAGCTGGTGGCTGTGCCGCCGGGTGGCTCCACGCAATTCGCTGGCTATGAATGGAGGCTGGAGGGGGTGCGGGATTTCGTCGGGCCCAACTTTACCGCCCGCAAGGCCACCATCACCGTGCTGCGCGACGGCCAAGTGGTGCACGTGATGGAGCCGAGTAAGCGCTTCTTCCCCATCGGCCGCATGACCACCACTGAAGCCGCGATCCGCACCAGCGTCGGTGGTGATCTCTACGCCGTGCTGGGCGAGGAGCGCGCCAATGAGGCTGGCGTGAATGAGGCGGTGCTGCGCTTGCACAACAACCCCCTGGCACCCTGGATCTGGATTGGCGCTGGGATCATGGCGCTGGGCGCGGCGCTCTCGCTCAGTGATCGGCGTATCCGCATCGCGGCCCCGGCCCGGCGCCGCAAGGAGGCGGAGGTTTCAGCGTGAGTGACGTGGCAAAACCTGCCGCGCGGGCGTCCCGACGCAAGCTGCTCGTCTACGCGCCGCTGGGCGTCGCGGTGGCCGGTGGCATCAGCTTCTGGGCCATGCTGCGCGGCCTGCAGGATGGCAGCTTCAATCCGCGTGGCGTGCCCTCCGCCCTGCTGGGCAAGCCGCCGCCGGACTTCACCCTCCCGGCGCTGGAAAGCACCGGCCTGCCGCCGCTCGTCTCTGCGGATTTCCGCGGGCTGCCCGGCCCTGTCGTCGTGAATTTCTGGGCGAGTTGGTGTGCGCCTTGCATCATCGAGCACCCGCATCTCATGGCCTTGCAGCGGCAGGGCGTGCCGGTCTGGGGCGTGAACTACAAGGATCGTCCGCGTGAAGCGCAGGGCTTCCTGACGCGGCTTGGCAATCCCTTCACGCGGCTGGGCGTGGATGAGCCCGGCCGCGTCTCGATCGACTGGGGCGTCTATGGCGTGCCCGAGACTTATATCCTGGACCGTGGCGGCATCATCCGCTGGCGTTTCGCCGGCCCCATCACCCCCGAACTGATGGCGCAGGACATCCAGCCCCTTCTGCGCCGTTTGAGCGGCGGATGAGCCATTTCCTGGACGCCCTCAGGCGGCGCGCGGGCGCCATCCTCGTTGCCGTCGCGCTGTTGGCGTTGTCCCTCCCCGTCATCGCCCAGATCGGCGATACGAGCTACCGCCTGCGGGACGCCGAGCAGGAGAGCCGCGCCCGCGACATCGGCAAGGAGCTGCGCTGCCTCGTCTGTCAGAACCAGTCCATCGAGGATAGCGACGCCTCGCTGGCACGTGATCTTCGCCGCATCGTGCGGGAGCAGGTGGAGCAGGGCGCCAGCAATGAGCAGGTGATGCGCTTCGTGCATGAGCGCTACGGCGATTTCGTGCTGCTCCGCCCGCCTTTCAAATGGAGCACCTTGCTGCTCTGGGCCACGCCCGCCCTGGCCCTGCTGGGCGGGGTTTTCGCCATCTGGCGCGCCCGCCGCCGGGCCAATGCGACCGGCATCGGCCCCCTGGAACTGACCGAGGCCGAGCGCAAGCGCCTGGCCGATTTGCAAGGTGATCCCCGCGCGTGATGTGGCTGGCTTTGGCGCTGGTCGCCACGCTGATTCTCTCCCCCCTCGCCTATACGGCGCTGCGGCCCCCCCGCCCGCGCGGCCGGGGCGAGGCGGATGTCGCGCTGTTCCACGCCCAATTGGCCGAGCTGGAGATGCAGCGCGCCGAAGGGCGGCTGGATGCGGCCGCCTTTCAGGCCGCGACAGTGGAGGTGCAGCGCCGCCTTCTCGCCGCCCCCGAGCCTGAACAGGTCCAGTCGGCCAACCGGCCCTCCATCCTGCTCTTGGCCGCGCTGGTTCTGGTCCCGGTGGTCGGTGTCACCATTTATATGGAGCGCGGCTTCCCCGACATGCCCTCCGCCACGCTCGCTTTGCTCCAAGAAGCCGATTCGCAGGATGAGGCGATGCTGACGCAGCTGCGCGCGCGCCTCGCCACGGCCGATCCCAATACGCAGGTGGGCCGCCAGGGCTTCATCCTGCTGGGCAATGCGGAGCGCAACCGTGGCCGCCTGGCCGAGGCCTCCGCCGCCTGGGAGCGTGCCCTGAGCGGTGGTTTTGACCTGGGCCTGGCAGGTGACCTCGCCGAGATCGAAATCGAGCGCAACGAGCCGGAAAATGCCCTGCGCTGGATCGCGCGCGGGCTGGCGACCGCACCGCAGGATGCACGGATGCGCTTCCTGGGTGGGCTCGCTCAGGCCCGCGCGGGACGCAGTGAAGTGGCGCGGGCGATCTGGACGCAGTTGCTGGCGGAAGCGCCGAGCGATGCGCCCTGGCGGAACATTGTTGAGGAGCGGTTGCGGGGGCTGAATTGAGGGGCACCCGCGGTTGAAGAAGGAGCCCCCGGCGGCTGGGGCCCTATGCTCAAAGAAGGGCGGCCCCAGACCCCCTTTGTTTCAGAAGTCTGGGGTGGATTTGGGTGTCAGCTTTTTACGTCCATCGCTTGGCGCAGGCCGTCTGAGACCAGGTTGAAGCAGATTGACGTCACGAAGATGCAGGCGCC
>CANHTE010000091.1 GCA_947462945.1 Acetobacteraceae bacterium | reverse complement strand
CACGCCCTGCTCCATGCATTACCGCAACCTCATGGCGCTCGACACCGAGGCGATGGTGGCCGCCCAGCCGATGGATTCCGTCGTGCTGGTCGGTGGTTGCGACAAGACGGTGCCGGCGCAGCTCATGGCCGCCATCTCGGCCGATGTGCCGGCCGTCATGCTGGTGACGGGGCCGATGAGCGCCAATCGCTACCAGGGTGAGCGAATGGCCGCCTGCACGGATTGCCGGCGTTTCTGGGCAAAATACCGCTCAGGCGAGGTTTCCGAGGCGCGCATCAATGAGGTGGAGAACGCGCTGGCCGTCACTGCCGGCACCTGCGGCGTGATGGGGACGGCCAGCACCATGGCCTGCCTGGTAGCCACGCTGGGCTTCATGCCGCTGGAAGGGGCAAGTGCCCCCGCCGTGCATGCCGACCGCCTGCGCATCGCCGAGGAAGCCGGGCGCCTGGCCATGGGCCTGAAGGTGCGGCCCAGCGAAATCCTCACCATCGAGGCGGTGGAGAATGCCATGCGCGTCCTGCTGGCCTTGGGCGGTTCCACCAATGCGCTGGTGCATCTGGCCGCCATCGCCGGGCGCGCGGGGTTGCGCGTGGACCTCAAGCGGCTCGATGCCATGAGCGACGAGACGCCGGTTCTGGTGGACCTGAAGCCCACGGGCGAGGGCTATATGGAGGATTTCCACTTCGCCGGCGGCATGCGCGCGCTGCTGTGGGAAATCCGGGACCTGCTGCATCTGGATACGAAGGATGTGTATGGCCACAGCCTGGCCGAGCGGATCGGCGATGGCACGCATTTCGTGGACCGCACCTATATCAAGGCGCGCAACAACCCGGTCTCACCCGTGGGTGGGCTGGTGGCGCTGTTCGGTTCGCTGGCGCCGGATGGGGCGATCCTCAAGCGCTCCGCCGCCACCGAATCGCTCTTTGAGCATGAGGCCGAGTGCATGGTCTTCGACGGCGTCGAGGATTTGGCCGCGCGCATTGACCGTGATGACCTGGCGGTGGACGCCAATACCATCATGATTTTGAAGAATGCCGGCCCGCTCTCGCCGGCCGGCATGCCGGAGGCGGGCTATTTGCCCATCCCGAAGAAGCTTGGCCGCACGGGCGTGAAGGACATGGTGCGGATGAGCGATTGCCGCATGTCCGGCACGGCCTTCGGCACGGTGGTGCTGCATATCGCGCCCGAGGCCGCGGCCGGCGGGCCGCTCGCCTTTGCCGAGACGGGGGATCGCATCCGCCTCTCGGTCAAGAATCGCAGCCTGGATTTGCTGGTGGATGAGGCCACGCTGGCCGCCCGGCGGGCCAAGTGGTCGCCCGCGCCCGCGCCCAAGCGCGGCTGGGACCGGCTGGTGCATGAGCAGGTGATGCAGGCGCCGGATGGGGCCGATCTGCGCTTCCTGCGGGCCGATGGTGGCTGAACAATTCGCCATCATCGGCGCCTCGGGGCGCTCCGGCGTTACGCTCTGCCGCGCGCTCGGCCAGCCGTTTCGTGCCGTGGTGCGCGATGCGGCGAAATGGGCGGCGCTGGGGATTGATGCCCCCTGCGCGGTGGCGGATCTGAAGGAGGGCACCGCTTTGCGGGCGGCCCTGGCCGGGGCCACCACCATCATCTCCTGCGCGCATGCGCGGCACATCCCGGCCATCCTCGCCGCCGCACCGGATGAGGCGCGCTTCGTTTTCATGGGCAGCACCCGGCGCCATTCGCGCTGGCCCGATGCGCATGGCGATGGCGTGCGCGCGGGTGAGGCCGCTTTCCTCGCCAGCGGGCGGGCAGGATACATGCTGCATCCCACCATGATCTATGGGGCGGAGGGCGAGGATAATGTGCAGCGCCTGGCGGCCCTGATGCGCCGCCTGCCCTTCCTGCCCTTGCCGGGTGGCGGGGCCGCCCTTGTGCAGCCCATCCATCAGGCGGATGTGACGCGCTGCCTGCTCGCTGCGGCAGCCCGCCCCAATTCGACGGCCGAGGTGATCATCATCGCGGGCCCCGAGCCGCTGGCCTATCGCGCATTTTGTGCGGAGGTGGCGCGTGCCGCCGCCATCGCGCCGCGTGCCGTGCTGCCGCTGCCGGCCAGCCTGCTGATGGCGGCCAGCCCGCTGACGCGCGCCCTGCCCTTCCTGCCGCGCATCGGCGCCGATGAGATCCGCCGCCTCACTGAGGACAAGGCATTCGACATCACCGCGATGCGGGATTTGCTTGGCGTTCATCCCATCCCCCTTGCCGAAGGCCTCAAGCGGACGTTTGCTTGACGGCAACAGGAGTCCTTCATGCCCATCATCAACCGCATCGCCGATTTCCATGCCGAAATGACGGAGTGGCGCCGCGATTTCCACATGCATCCCGAACTCGGCTTCGAGGAGCATCGCACCGCCGGAATCGTCGCTGAAAAGCTGCGGGCATTCGGCTGTGACGAGGTGGTGACCGGCATTGCGAAAACCGGCGTGGTCGGCGTTATCCATGGCCGCAGCGGCAAGACCGGCCGCGCCATCGGCCTGCGCGCCGATATGGACGCGCTGCCGATCGAGGAAGCGACCGGCCTGCCGCATGCCTCCACCATTCCGGGCAAGATGCATGCCTGCGGGCATGACGGCCACACGACCATGCTGCTGGGCGCGGCCCGATACCTGGCCGAGACGCGCAATTTCGACGGCACCGTCTATGTGATCTTCCAACCGGCCGAGGAAAACCTGGCCGGCGGCGGCGTGATGGTCGAAGAAGGCCTGTTCACCCGCTTCCCGATGGAGCGCATCTTCGGCCTGCATAATTGGCCGGCCATGCCCGAAGGCACCTTTGCCTGGCGCGAAGGCCCTGTCATGGCGGCCGTGGCCAATCTGGAGGTCACCATCACCGGCAAGGGCGCGCATGGCGCCCTGCCCTTCCAGGGGAATGATCCCATCGTCATCGCGGCCAGCATCGTGCAGGCCTTGCAGAGCATTGTCGCGCGCAACCTGGATGCGGCCGATGCGGGCGTCATCACCATCGGCCATATCAGCGGCGGCCATACCTACAACGTGATCCCTGAGAGTGTCCGCATGCTGGGCACCGCACGCTGGTTCCTGCCCGAGGTGGGGGACATGCTGGAGGCGAAGTTCAAGGCGCTGGTCACCGGCATCGCGGCCAGCTTCGGGGCCACGGCCACCGCCGAATTCCTGCGCGCCTATCCCGCCACGGTGAATGAGGTGGAGAGCACGGGCCTGGCCCGCCGCGCGGCGCTGGCCGTGGGGGGTGAGGCGCGCGTGGCCCATATGCCCAAGCCCACCATGGGGGCCGAGGATTTCGCCTTCATGCTGAACGCCAAGCCCGGCGCCTATCTCATGCTGGGCGGCGCCAAGACGGGAAATGAGGCGAGTGTCCACCACCCGCTCTACGACTTCAACGACGACATCCTGCCCATCGGCGCCAGCTATTGGGCCACGCTGACCGAGCAGCTGCTGCCGCGTGGATAAGGTTCCGGGCCGGATCGAACTGTTCCTGGGCTATGCCAAGATCGGCCTGCTCGGCTTTGGTGGCGTCGGCCCCTGGTCCCGCCATGTGATCGTGGAGGAGCGCAAATGGCTCTCCGAACGCGACTATGCCGAGGTTCTGGGCCTGGGCCAGATTCTGCCGGGGCCCAATGTGGGCAATGCCTCGGTGATGATCGGGCGGCGGTTTCATGGGCTGGCGGGCTCCTTGCTGGCGACGAGCGGGCTGTATATCGGCCCGCTTTGCATCCTGGTGATCCTCTCCATCCTGTATGAGCTGTACGGCACGCGGCCGGGCGTTGCCCCCTTCATGCAGGGGGTGGCGGCGGCGGCGGCGGGCATGGTGATCGGCACCGCCATCAAGATGGGGCAGAATTTGCGGCCACCGCCCGAACTGATCCTGGTGGGGTTGCTGGCCGTGGCGGGCGCGGCCTTCCTGCGGCTGCCGCTGCCCTTGATCGTGGTGGTGCTGGCGCCCTTGGGCATCTGGCTCTCGCTGCGGCGCAGCTGGCAGCGCGCGCCGTGACGCTGCTGCTGCAAATCCTGCTGGCCTTTGGCACGCTCTCATTGCTGGCGATTGGCGGCGCCAATGCGGTGCTGCCGGAGATGCACCGCCTGGTGGTGGAGGTGCATGGCTGGATGGATGACGCCACCTTCAGCCAGCTTTTCGCCCTGGCCCAGGCCGCACCCGGCCCGAATATCCTGGCCGCTTCCGTGATGGGCTGGCACATCGCCGGCCCCGCGGGCATGGCGATGGCGACCATCGGCATGCTGCTGCCCGCCGCGATCCTCGCCTATGGGATGCAGGGGCTGACGCACCGGCTGCGGGGCAATACCTGGCTGAAACCCGCGCAATTCGGCCTGGTGCCGCTGGCTGTCGGGCTGATTGCGGGCTCGGGCGTCATCATGGCGCAGGCGGCGGGGACGAACCTGCTCAGCTTCGTCATCATCGGCGTTTCCACCGTGTTTGTCTGGCGCACGAAATACTCGCCGCTCTGGGTGCTGGCGGGCGGGGGCGCGCTGGGCTTGCTGCTGCTTTGATGCCCCCCAGCAACCGCGAGCTTTTCCTCACCTATCTGCAAATCGGCCTGACCAGCTTCGGCGGCGTGAATGCCTGGGCGCGGCACATGCTGGTGGAAAAGCGCGGCTGGCTGACCGAGCAGGAATATGCCGAGACCCTGGGCATCGGCCAGGTGCTGCCCGGCCCCAATGCGCTGAACACCGCCATCGGCGTGGGCGTGCGCTTTGGCGGTGCGATGGGCGCCCTGGCCTGCGCCTTGGGGCTCTTCGCCGGGCCCATGGCGCTGCTGGCTGGCATCGCGGCACTCTATGACGCCTATGGGCAATTGCCGCTGGTGCGCGCCACGCTGACCGGCATTGCTGCTGCCGCCGCCGGCATGGTGCTGGGCACCGCCATCAAGATGGGCGTGAAGCTGAAGCCGACGCTGCCGCTGCTGGCGGTGGGTGTCGCCGCACTCGCGCTGGCCCTGCTGCGCGCGCCCCTGCCCTTTGTGGTGCTGGGCCTCGCGCCCTTTGGTCTGGCGGCGGCCTGGTGGGCCTTTCGCCAAGGCGGGGGGCGGCCATGAGTGACGACGGCGATCTCTCTGCGCTGGTCTGGGGTTTTCTGGGCATCTCCTTGCTCTCGGTGGGGGGCGGGGTCGCGGCCCTGCCGGAAATGCACCGGCTGATGGTCGAGACCCATGGCTGGATGGATGAGTTGGCCTTCTCCAAGCGATACGCCCTCGCGCAGGCCGCCCCGGGGCCGAATGTGATGGTGGTGGGGCTGTTCGGCTGGCATGTGGCCGGCATCACCGGGATGTTCGCCGCCATGCTGGCCATGTGCGGGCCGACCTCCATCCTGGCTTACGGATTTTGCCGGCTGCGCGGGCGGCTCAGCGGCGCGCTGGGCATGCGCGTCTTTGAGCGGGGGATGGTGCCCATCGCGGTTGGGCTGATTGCCGCCTCTGGCCTGCTGCTGGCGCAGGGCGCGGCGGAAGCCCCACTGGCCGTGGCCATCTCGGTGGGCAGTACCTTGTTCGTCTGGCGCAGCAAGCGCAGCCCGCTTTGGGTGCTGGCGGCCGGCGCCGTGCTGGGGGCGGTATTTTTACGCTGACTCGCGGCACAATTCCATGCCAGGTTATGGCCCATGAACAGCACCGTCTATTTCGCCACCAACCGCCAGCGCTCCGGTGATGGCACCCAGCCCGGCCATTATGCCGGTGAGGCCGATGAAGCCGGGCTGCCCGGCAGCGTCACCCATGGCATGGCCTTCATCGAAGCCACGGATTTGCCCCGCCTAGCATCCGGGCGCCTCTCCAGCATCCAAGGCGTGGAGGCGGATGATTTCGGCGCGGCCGTGCAGGATGACCTCACCTCCGGCCGCAACCTGCTGATCTTCATCCACGGCTTCGCCAACAGCTTCACCGACAGCATCACCCGCGCAGCCTTCAACCGGGAATTCCTGGCGGCTTCCGGCATTGCGGCCGCGGATTGCAGCGTGGTCTCGTTTTCCTGGCCCTCGCGTGGCCTCGCAGTTGACCCGAAGGATATCATTGGCGGCTTGGCGATGGGGCCGCTGACCTTCGGCTTGAAGATACTGGGCATCACGGCCTCCCCTTTCGCCAAAGCCTATCTCGATGACCAGAAGGCCGCCGCCGCCTCCGCCGCCGATATCGTGAGCTTCCTGGACCGGCTGCGCCCCGCCATCACCAAGGTGCGGCGACGCGGCGGGCGGGTGTTCCTGCTGGCGCAGTCCATGGGCAATTGGGCGCTGGAAAACGCGCTGAACCTCTGGGCCAAGGGCGGTG
>CANHTE010000090.1 GCA_947462945.1 Acetobacteraceae bacterium | reverse complement strand
TGCGCCACGCTGCCCTTGCCATGCGCTGCCTTCACCGCGGCCACTTCCGTGGGATTTTGCGCGCAATGAATGGAGACAATCGCACCCAGTTCGCGCGCGGCCCGGTCAATCCGGCGCAGCAGGGCTGGGGAGTTGCTGTCCGGCCCATGCGGCCCGAAGCCGATGGAAGCCAGCCCATCCGGCCCCTGATGCTGCTCCGCATGCAGGCGCATCACGAAATCGAAGCTGGCATCGCTCGCATCCGCGCCGCGCCAGGCGGGGTTTCCCGCCTCATCCATCGTCAGGTTCGGCTGGGTGAATAAATAGGGGCAGGACCATGTCCGCAGGCCGAGCCCTGTCGCGCGCGGCACGAATTCATGCTGCTGCGGGCGCCAGATATCGAGCATCGCCGTGGTGCCCGTCATCAGGCTTTCCAGCAGCGACATTTCCACCGCATCGCCAATCGCCTCGGCCGACATGATCTCGGAGACGAGGTCCCCCAGCGGCATGAGCAGCGAAAACAGGATATGCCCCGGCAGATCGCCCGGCTGGATGTCATCGGCCAGGCCCCGGAACAGCGGCGCCGAAAAGGCGTGGTTATGCAGGTTGATCAGGCCCGGCGTCAGCAAGCCATCCGGCACCTCGATACGCTCGGCATCCAGGCTTGGGCGCTCGTTGACGATATCGGCGATGCGGTCCCCCTGGATGATCAGATGCGCCCCCTCCCGCAGCCCGGTCTCGGCGCACCAGAGCCAGCGGGGGGAGAGGATGATCATTCAGACGATCCGGTTCACAAGATCATCGCGGCCGGCTTGCAGGCGCGCGATATTCTCCATCATCAGGTCCAGCACATTATCCTCATAGGCGCAGGTTTCGCCCGCCGTATGCGGCGTGAGGAAGGCGTTGGGCAGGCTCCAGAGCGGGCTTTCGGCCGGCAGCGGTTCGGTTGCCATCACATCCAGGCCCGCGCCGCGGATGGTGCCGTTCTGCAAGGCAGCGATCAGCGCTTCCTCATCAGCGACCTTCCCGCGCGCGCAATTGATCAGATAGGCGCTTGGCTTCATCGCGGCGAGTGCAGCGCCATTGATCAGCCCCGTGGTCTCGGCCGTCAGGGGGCACACCAGCACAACGAAATCGGCACGCGGCAGGATTTGCGGCAGGGCCGAGGTCGTATGCACCTCATCGGCACCTTCTGCGCCCGAGGCCGGGTTGGCGCGCACGCCGATCACGGTCATCTCCAGCGCCTTGAGGACGCGGATCACACGCTTGCCGATGGCGCCCATGCCGATGACCACGGCGGTCTTGCCGTTCAGCTCATCCTCGCGCTGGGTGAAATCGCCCTTCATGCCGGACCAGAATTTCTTATGCTGGTCATCCCGGGCGATGAATAATTTGCGCGTGATGTCCAGCATGAGGCTGACGGCATGCTCACTCACCGCCGCCGCATTTCCCCCAGCGGCGGAAGCGAGCGCGATGCCATGCTGCTTGAAGGTCGGCCGGTCATACTGATCCGTGCCGGCCGAGAGTGATTGCACGAATTTCAGCCGCGTGGTGAGGGCGGGCAGGGTGTTGCGCCAGAAGCCGCTGACGACCAGCACATCCGCTTCCGGGATGCGCGCCTGAAGCTCATCCAGGCTGCGCACTTCGAAATGCGGGAAGGGGGCGCCGCGCGCCGCAAAACGCTCGGCACAGCGATAGGCCACATGGGCGAAGCAGATGGTGGGGTTGTTCGGGAACTGGCTCATGCCGCCACCTCTTCCAGGAACACCTGCACGGCCTGGAACAGCGCGCCGCGATTGCGCTCCATCCAGATGCCATGCGTGCCCTCGCCGAGGATCACGAGGCGCTTGCCGGGTGAGGCGGTCATCAGCGGAAACAGCGTCTGCGCCATGTAGGGCGGCGTGTCCTGGTCCCATTCGGCCAGCACCAGCAGGGTGGGGGCAGTGATCTTGGCGGGGTCATAGAAGGGGCGGCCCGCGCCCCAGAATTCACGGCCATCGGCCACCACGCCATTCGGCGCGCGCAATGCCGGTGGGTTGCGGCGCAGCCCCTCCGGGTCGGTCGCCCAGGTCACGCCGGCCCAATGCTCGAACCAGCCGGGCGGCACCAGATTGGCGCGATGCGCCTCGGGCACGCCAGCGCCACGCCGGGCGCGCGCCTGTTCCTGTGTCACGAAGCGATAGGCGCCGATTGTACCGCCTTGATCAACGAGCGAAGCCGTCTGCCGGTTCCAGATCGGCGCGTAGAGCACCAGGCGCTCCACCACGGCCGGGTTGTCCGCGGCGAAGCGGCCCATCAGCGCCGTGCCCCAGGAATATCCCAGATGCACGCATTTCGGGATCGAGCGGCGGCCACGGACGAAGTTGGAGACGCTCAGGATATCGGCCACCGCCGTCTCGCCCCGCACCAGTGGCGGGTTGGCTTCGGGCGGCTGCGACATTTCGGCCGGGCGGGTGCTGCGGCCATAGCCGCGAATATCCATGCACCACACATCAAAGCCGCGCCCGGCGATGTAATCCATCCAGGAAAGGCCACCCAGCGGCAGGTCAAACGCCGTATGCGCCGGATAGGTTGCGCCATGCACCATGATGAGCGTGCGGCCGGGCGTGAAGCTGGTCATGCTCTCCAGCCGCTTGTTGCGCACGAAGATTTCGATCCCGGCATCGGCCGCCGGAACCATGAATTCCTCGGTGATGATGCGGGGAGCCTGGGCGTCAGCCTGGACCGTCACCAGCGGTGCGGCCAAGGCGGGTGCTGCCAGCAGGGCACGGCGTTGCATACGGAAATCTCCCTCGGGGTTGCGGGCAGACTAGCCAAGCCGGCGCAACTCCGCGAGGGGGCCTTCAACTCATCAAAGAGAGCCAGGCGCGGCGCAGATCATCCGTGGTGAAGCGGCGCGATGTGAGGATGACGAAATACGCATCGCCATCATTGCTCGGGCTGCCCTCGCCACCGCGAAAGGCCAACAGGCGGCGGCCGGGGCGGGCTGGGGTGCGGGTTTGCCACTGGTCCACCACCACCAGCCCCTCGTTGGTTTCGCCCAAATAGATCGCGGCATGATTGCCGGTATCGAGATTGGCGTAGCGCCCATCCGGCGTGAAGGTCGCAATCGCGGTCCCGCGCGGGATGGCGGCATTGGCGCGGACCCAGGGCCCCTTTTGCCAGAGGAAGGTGACAGGCGCCCCCGTCGCCGCCTGGACCAGCGGCACGCAATGCCCATTGCCGAGGAAGGAGACCTGTTGCTCCCAGAATTCGGGACGGTCGGCGATGTAGCAGTCGAAATCCTCGGCGCGGCCGTCCCGCGCCTCATGGGCGAAGATCTCTTCCATCTGACGGCGCGAACCCACACCCATCGCCGCTCCTCCTGAACCGAAGGGTGAGGCTAATCCCAAACGGGGCGGGGCGTCACTTCTCGCAGCGGATGAACAGCGTGCTGCGATGCGTGATCTCACCCACATCGGCCGTGTTGCGCTCGGGGCCGGTGGATTCCACCACCCGCGGCTCCACCCCCGCGCGGCGGGCGAAGGCCAGCGCCGCCTGGCCCTGCACCGCAAAATTCACATTTTGCGCGATATCGCCCGTTCGGCGGCTCACCGCCTGGGCGTTCAACTTGGAGACGACAACACCGACGATATGGCCCTGCATATCCACCAGCGGCCCGCCCGAATTGCCCGGCTGTACCTCGGCGCTGATCTGATACTGGTTGGGATTGTCGCCGATGCCACGCAAGCCGTTCACCTCGCCGCGCGTCAGCTTCGGGTCGGAACTCAACAGGCCGGCCAGCGGGAAGCCATAGGCCACCACCCCCTCGCCGCGCCGCACGGCGGGGCCGGTCCGGAAGGCGAGGGCGGGGCCAATGAGGCCGGGCACATTCAGCACCGCGACGTCCAGGGCCGCATCCATCCTGGCCGGGGGGGCCGCTGCCAGCCAATGGCCGGAAGGCGTGCGCAGCAGCACGCGGTTGCAACTGTCAATCACGTGATGGTTGGTCATCACGCGCTCATTCGCGATGAGGAAGCCCGTC
The DNA here is from genome assembly GCA_947462945.1 of Acetobacteraceae bacterium. Classification (GTDB taxonomy): domain Bacteria; phylum Pseudomonadota; class Alphaproteobacteria; order Acetobacterales; family Acetobacteraceae; genus Roseococcus. Next base: position 2,288 of record CANHTE010000090.1, on the reverse strand, counting down.
CCGGTCGAGACCTGGCGCGCCTGCTGGTTGGGCTGCGCCAGCGGCGTCTCGCGATTTGCGGGCGAGGCAACGGGCAGCGGGCGTGGCCCGGCAGGTGTGGCCGGGCGCGCGGCCTGGGACAGGTCTATGTTGCGGTTGACGCAGATATCCTGGTCCCGCAGCACGGCCTCGCGCCCATCGCCCAGCACCAGGCGCAGGTCGAAGCGGCAACCGGCATCGGCGGCGGGATTGACGCGAAAGCCCCCGCCCTCGGTCAGTGGCCGGTCGGGGCGGAGCAGGTTTCCCCCCCAATCGCCCTGGCCGCCGCGTGGGCTGCGCACGGCGAAAAGCTGCGTGGCCTCCGTTCCGGTTCGATTGACGACGCGAAACCCTGCCGGTTCAGCCGCGTTCTGGGCCAAGGCCGGGGGGGCCACGCCAGCAGGGGCAAGGGCCGTTGCAGCGAAAGCGAGAGCGAGGGCGGGCAGGAAGGAGCGCATGTCCCCCGATGTGCCCATCGCTTTGCGCCAGCGCAAGGTGGCCAGCCCTTGACCCTGCCACTGTGGAAGGTGCCACCTCGGAATCATGATGGATCGTCACACACCCCTCCCGCGCCTGACCCTGCCCATTTCGGGCATGAGTTGCGCCTCCTGCACCGGCCGCGTCACGCGCGCGCTGGAGGGGGTGCCGGGCGTGGTCCAGGTTCAGGTGAACCTGGCAAGCGAAACCGCCGAGGTCACCGGCACCGCCGCGCTGGCACCGCTGGACGCCGCCTTGCGACAGGCCGGCTACGCCCTGCGCGAACAGGTGATGGAAATCCAGGTCACGGGAATGAGCTGCGCCTCCTGCCAGTCCCGCGTGGAGCGCGCGCTGGAGGCCGTGCCCGGCGTGCTGGGTGTCGCGGTAAACCTCGCTTCCGACCGCGCGACCTTGCAGGTGCTGGCTGGCACCACCCTGGAATCGCTGGAAGTGGCGCTGGGCCGTGCGGGCTATGGCGTGGCCTCAGGCAACACCGAGGCGGCCTTTCCGCGTGCGGCCGTGGAATTGGCGGTGGCCGGGCTGCTCGCCGCGCCCTTCCTGCTGGGCATGCTGGGCATGGGGCTTGGGCGCGACTGGATGCCGAGTGGCTGGTGGCAGCTGGCCCTGGCAACGCCGCTCCAATTCGTGTTGGGCGCGCGGTTTTATCGCGGCGCGCTGGGTGCCTTGCGGGCGCGCACCGGCAATATGGATCTGCTGGTCGCGCTGGGCACCAGTGCCGCCTATGCGCTCTCGGTCTGGCAATTGCTGGGCGGGCATCATCATTTGTATTTTGAGGGCTCGGCCCTCGTCATCTTCTTCGTGCTGCTCGGCAAATTCCTGGAATCCCGGGCCAAGCACGCGACGGCCGGCGCCATCCAGGCCCTGCTGGACCTCAAGCCCCGCACCGCCACGCGCCTGGATGCCCAAGGCGAGCGCGAGGTCCCGGCCGCACTCCTCAAGACGCAGGATGTGGTGGTGATCCGCCCCGGCGAGCGCGTGCCGGCCGATGGCATGGTGACCGAGGGCGAGGCCGGCCTCGATGAAAGCGCCCTGACGGGTGAGAGCGCGGCCGTCGCCAAGCGCCCCGGTGACGCGCTTTCCACCGGCACCGTGGTGCTGGATGGCCGGCTGCTCATGCGCGTCACGGCCGTGGGGGAGGAGACGGTACTGGCCCGCGTGGCGGCGTTGGTCTCGGCCGCCCAGGCCAGCCGGGCGCCCATCCAGAAGCTGGTGGACCGGATTTCGGCGGTGTTCGTGCCGGTGGTGATCGGCATTGCCGCGCTGAGCTTCTTTGGCTGGCTTTCGGCCGGGGCAGGTGCCGAGGCCGCGCTGATGCATGCCGTTGCCGTGCTGGTCATCGCCTGCCCCTGTGCCCTGGGCCTGGCCACACCCGCCGCCATCATGGCCGGCACCGGGGCGGCGGCGCGCGCCGGCATCCTGATGCGCGATGCCGAGGCGATCGAGCGCGCCGCAGGGGTCACTTTGGTTGCCTTTGACAAGACCGGCACGCTGACCGAGGGGCGGCCCGTGCTCGCCGCCTTGCATGAGGTTGAGCCCGGCGCGCTGCGGCTGGCCGCCGCCTTGCAGGCCGGCAGCGAGCATCCGCTGGCCCGCGCCGTGCTGGCCGCGCATGGCGCCCCGCCGCCGCCGGTCAGTGCCTTCCGTGCCCTGCCAGGGCGTGGCGTGCAGGGCGAGGTGGAGGGCCGGCGCCTGAGCCTGGGCTCGCCGCGCCTGCTGATGGAATCGGGCGCCGCCCCTGGCCCCGTTCTGACCCAGGCTGCCGATGCGCAATC
>CANHTE010000089.1 GCA_947462945.1 Acetobacteraceae bacterium | reverse complement strand
CAGTTTCGAGTGCGGCCGGATGGTGTTTTAGTCCTGCCGCCAGGTGGCCAGCACCGCCCGGGCCTGAGCCATCGAGGGGAACAACGTCTCGTTGGGGCACTCATCCCGCAGGCGACCGTTGAAGCTCCCGACGAACGCGTTCTGGGTGGGCTTCCCGGGCGCGATGTCGTGCCACTCCACCTGTCGCTCCTGGGACCAGCGCAGGATCGAGGTTGAGGTCAGCTCCGTGCCGGTGTCGCTCACCACCGCAAGCGGCTTGCCGCGGAGCGCCGGAATCGCGTCGAGTTCCCGCGCCACCCTGGCACCTGACAGCGATGTATGGGCCACCAGCGCCAGGCATTCGCGCGTGAAGTCGTCCACCACGCACGGAATGCGAAACCGCCGAGCGCAGCCCGCAGCCCAACGCGTCCGAGACGAAGTCCAGCGAGCAACGATGGTTCGGCCCCTGCGGCAGCCGCCGCGGCGGCGCACCTTGAGCCCTTCCTCGCGGTAGAGCCGCAGCAGCGTCTTCAGCTTGGCGTCCTCTTCTTCCAGAGACCGAAGCCGTTTGGCCTCGGTCACCTCAAGACCACCGAACTTCACCTTCCAATCGCAAGCTCTTCCAACCTGAAATTGGTGCCGCCGGCCCGAGCGCCCTTGCCGATTGGCCATCTCTGTGGTCGCCTAGCCCATCAATGCTAGTCGGAGACCAGCATGCGCCTCGCCTGTCTCGCCGCGGCCATCGCCGCTTTGACCCTCACGGCCGTCCGAGCGGAGGCGCAGACCGCGCCGCAGCGCCCGGTCCGCATCGTGGTCCCCTTCGCCGCGGGCGGCTCGGCCGATGTGCTGGCGCGCGTCACGGGGCAGGCGCTGTCCACGCGCTGGGGGCAGCAGGTGGTGATCGAAAACCGCCTGGGGGCGGGCGGGCATATCGGCGCCGAGCATGTGGCGCGCAGCCCGGGCGATGGGCAAACGCTGCTGCTGGGCAGCATCGGCATCCACGCGGCCTATAGCGTCTATCGCAGCCTGCCCTATGCGCCGGCGACGGAGCTCACCCCCGTCACCATCCTGGCCGAATTCCCAAACGTCATCATCGCGCACCCGGCCGTGCCGGTGCAGAACCTGCGCGATCTCGTGGCGCTGGCGCGCGCGCGGCCGGGCGAATTGACCTTTGGTTCGGCCGGCAACGCCACCTCCACCCACATGGCGGGCGAGTTGTTCATGCTGGTCACCGGCCTGCGGATGACGCATGTGCCCTATCGCGGCTCCTCCCAGGCGCTGAATGACCTGATGGCCGGCAATATCCAGCTGATGTTCGAGAACCTGCCCACCGTGCCGCCCGTCGCCAGCGCCGGCCGCGTGCGCGCTTTGGCCATGACCAGCGCCGCACGGTCACCCGCGCTGCCTGATGTGCCCACCGCTGCCGAGGCGGGGGTGGAGGGCTATGTCGCCACCGCCTGGTTCACCATCGCCGCCCCCGCCTCCACGCCGCAACCCCTGCTGGACCGGCTGAACGCGGATCTCCGCGCCGTGCTGGCCGACCCCGCCTTGCGCGAACGCTTCACCACCATGGGCGCCACGCCCATTGGCGGCCCGCTCGATGAAAGCCGCGCCTTCCTGGCCTCTGAGACCGTGAAATGGTCACGCGTCGTGCAATCCGCAGGAATTCGACTCGATTGATGTTTGACCCCGTTCGGTTGGAGCTGCTCTGGACGCGGCTCGTCTCCATCGTGGATGAAGCCGCCGCCGCGCTGCTTCGTTCCTCCTTCTCCACCGTGGTGCGTGAGAGTCATGATTTCGGCTGCGTGCTGACCGACGCCGAAGGGTGCTCCGTCGTGCAGGCGACGGATAGCGTGCCGAGCTTTCTTTGCACCCTGCCCAACACGATCAAGCATTTCCTGCGGGAATATCCGGCGGAAACCCTCTCGCCCGGCGATGTGCTGATCACCAACGACATCTGGATGGGCACGGGCCATCTGCCGGATATCACCGTGGCCAAGCCGATTTTCCTGAATGGGCGGCTGGTGGCCTTCGCCGGCTCCGTGGCGCATTCCCCCGATATCGGTGGCCGCATCCGCTCGGCCGAAGCGCGGGATGTCTTCGAGGAAGGCCTGCAGATTCCGCCGATGAAGGCCGTGGTGGCCGGCGTGCCGGATGCCACGCTGATGCGCATGCTCCGCCGCAACACCCGTGTGCCGGACCAGGTGCTGGGCGATCTGCACGCGCAATTTGCCGCGCTTGACCTGATGGAGCGCCGGATCCTGGCCCTGCTGCCGGAGCATGGCCTGCCGGACCTCTCGGCGCTGGCGGCGGAAATCCAGTCGCGCTCGGAGCGGGCGATGCGCGCTTCCATCGCCGCCGTGCCCGATGGCATCTACCGCGCCGAAGTGCTGACCGATGGGCTGGAGCAGCCTCTGCGCCTGTGCCTCGCGCTGACGGTGCAGGGCGATGCGATCACCTGCGACTATGCGGGCTCCGACCCGCAGGTGGCCCGCGCCATCAATGTCTGCCTTGCCTATACCTTCGCCTATACGGCCTTCGCGGTGAAGGCGGTGCTGTGCCCCGCCGTGCCGAACAACGAGGGCAGCTTCGTGCCGCTGACCGTCACGGCGCCGGAGGGCTGCATCCTCAATTCCCGCCATCCGGCGGCGGGCGGCGCGCGCGCGCTGACCGGGCATTTCCTTCCCGCCCTCGTCATGTCGGCCCTGGCCGAGGCGCTGCCGGAGCGCGTGGTGGCGGGCGTGGGTTCGCCGCTCTGGTGCCTCGGCTTCTCGGGCTTTCGCGAGGATGGCACGCCCATCGCCAATGCGCTGTTCCTCAATGGCGGCTATGGCGCCCATGCCCAGGGCGATGGCGCCAATGTGTTGAGCTGGCCCTCCAACGTCTCCTCCGCTTCGGTCGAGACCATCGAGCAATCGGCCCCCTGGCGGGTGCGCTTCCGGCGCTTGCGAACCGGCACCGGCGGCACTGGCCGGCATCGCGGCGGCACCGGGCAGGAGACGCTGTATGAGAGCCTCTCCTCCCAGCCCATCGCCGTGACCTTCCTGGCCGAGCGCACCCAGCCCGGCTCGGCCGCCCCGGGATTTGCGGGCGGCTCGCCGGGTGCGCCGGGTGCGGTGCTGATTGACGGCGCGGCGGTGGACCCGAAGCGGCAGCATGTCGTCATGCCGGGCGGCACGGTGGAGATGCGCACACCGGGCGGCGGCGGCCATGGCCCAGCGGCCGCGCGTCAACCCGAGCTTGCGGCTGCGGACCGCGAGGATGGCATCGCATGACCCAGTATGCGCTGGCCATCGACATCGGCGGCACCTTCACCGACATCGTCCTGCATGCGCCCGAAAGCGGGCGCTTCTTCGCACATAAGGAACTCACTACCCCGGCCGAGCCGGCGCGGGGTGTGCTCTCGGGCATTCGTCACCTGCTGGCGCGTGAGGGCGTGGCGCCGGCGGATATCACCCGCGTGGTGCATGCCACCACCCTGCTGACCAATGCGCTGATCGAGCGGCGCGGCGCCCCCACCGGGCTGCTGACCACCGAGGGCTTCCGCGACATTCTCGAAATCGGGCATGAGCGGAAATACGAGATCTATGATCTCTTCATCGCGCTGCCCAAGCCCCTGGTGCGCCGCGCGCTGCGGCTTGAAGCGCGCGAGCGCCTGGCGCCCGATGGCCGTGTGGAAACGCCGCTGGACGCTGCCTCCGTGCTGGCGGCGGCCGATCAGCTTGTGGCGGCGGGCGTCACCTCGCTGGCCATCGGCTTCCTGCATGCCTATGCCAATCCGGTGCATGAACAGCAGGCGGCGGCGCTGATCGCGGCCCGCCATCCGGGGCTGCATCTCTCGCTCTCCAGCGAGGTCTCGCCGCAAATCCGCGAATATGAGCGGCTCTCCACCACCGTCGCCAATGCCTATGTGAAGCCCTTGGCGGTGGGTTACCTCGATGCGCTGGCGCGGGAGATCGCGGCGCTGGGCGTCACCGCGCCCTTGTTCCTGATGCTCTCCAATGGCGGGCTGACGCATGTGGAGGAAGCCAAGCGCGTGCCCGTGCGCCTGCTGGAATCCGGCCCGGCGGCGGGCGCGCTGGCGGCCGCGGTGTTTGGCGGGCGCAGCGGCGCGCGCGATCTGCTGGCCTTCGACATGGGCGGCACCACGGCCAAGCTCGCGGTGGTGCGTGATGGCGTGCCGCGCGTGGCGCATCGCTTCGAGGCCGCGCGGGAGCGGCGCTTCACCCCCGGCAGCGGCCTGCCGCTGAGCATTTCGGCAGTGGAACTCATCGAGATCGGCGCTGGGGGTGGCAGTATCGCCGCCCTTGATCCGCTGGGGCTGCTGAAGGTCGGCCCGCGCAGCGCCGGCTCCGACCCCGGGCCCGCCTGCTATGGGCGCGGCGGCGCGGAACCCACCGTGACCGATGCCAATCTGGCGCTGGGCTACCTCCAGGCCGAGGGCTTTGCGGGCGGCACCATGCGGCTCGATGAAGCGGCCTCCGGCGCCGCGCTGGATGCGCTGGGCATCGCCGCCGGCATGGCGCCGTGGGCCACGGCCTCGGGCGTGCATGCCGTGGTGAATGAGGCAATGGCCGCGGCCGCGCGCGTGCACCTGGCCGAGCATGGCGGCGAGGGAGCGGAACCGGCGCTGCTCGTCACCGGCGGCGGCGGGCCGCTGCATGGGCCGGAGGTGGCGCGCCGACTGGGGCTGCGGCGGGTGATCTGCCCGCCCGCCGCTGGCGTGGCCTCGGCGCTGGGCCTGCTGCTGGCCCCTGCCCGGGTGGACCGTGTGGCGACGCTGGCCACCAAGCTGGACACCCTGCCGCCCGAAGTGCTGGAGGCGCGCTTCGCCGCGCTGGAGGAGGAGGCCCGCGCCATCATCGCCGCCACGCTGGGCGCCGGGGCCGGCATCACCCTGACGCGCACGGCCGATCTGCGCTTCGCCGGGCAAGGCCATGAACTCGCCACCGACCTGCCCGCCGGCCCCTATGGCGTGGGCAGCATCGCGGCCATCCGGGCGGAGTTCGAGACCGCTTATCGGGCCGTCTTCGCCGGCGTGCCGCCGGTCGCCACGGTGGAGGTCGTGAACATCCGCGTCGCCGCCACTGCCGCGACGGGCGAAGGCCGCCTGGATCCCGACATCGCCGCGACCGGGCTGACTGCGCCGCATGCGCATCGCGCCGTGCGCTTCGGCGAGACGATGCAGAGCGTGCCCGCCTTCCGGCGCGGCGACCTGGGCGCGGGCCAGCGCATCGCGGGCCCCGCCGTGGTGGAGGATGGCATGTCCACCCTGCTGCTGCCGCCCGGCGCCATCGCCGCGTTGGAGGCCTGCGGCAACCTCGTCGTGGACCTCGGCGCATGAGCGAGGCGCGCGTCACACTGGCCATCGCGGATGGCATCGCACATCTCACCTTCGACCATCCGCGCCGGATGAACGCCATCACCGCCAGCATGTGGCAATCCCTGCCCGGCCTGCTGGATGAGGTGGCCGCGCGGCCCGAAGCGCGGGTGCTGCTGTTGCAGGGCGCCGGCGATCGCGCCTTCTGCACCGGCAACGACACCTCGGAGTTCGAGGCGATCCGCGCCAGTGCCGCCCAATCCGCATCCTACAACGCCTGGCAGCGCGACGTGGCTGAGCGCATGGCCGCACTGGAGAAGCCGGCCATTGCCGCCATCCATGGCCATTGCCTGGGCGCCGGCCTGGAGCTCGCGCTGCAATGCGACCTGCGCTTCGCAAGCCGCGAGGCGCGCATGGGCGTGCCCGCGGTGAAGCTTGGGCTGCCTTACCGGCTGGAGGATATCGTCAAGCTGGTGGATGTGGTGGGCCTCGCCACCGCGCGCCTGATGGTGTTGACCGGGCGCAGCTTCGCGGGCGAGGCGCTGGAGCGCCTCGGGCTCGTCACGCAGATGTTGCCGGACCAGGCAGCGATGCAGGGGGCCGCGCTGGAAGCCGCGCGGGAGGTGGCGGGCGCGGCACCACTCTCGCTGCGCGCGGCGAAGGTGGCCTTCCATGAACTCGCGCGCCGCGACGCCTCGCCCGATCTGGCGCGCGCCCAGCTTCTGGCCGATGCCTGCTACGACAGCGCCGATTATGCCGAGGGCCGCGCGGCGCGGGCGGAAAAGCGCACGCCACGCTTCACGGGGGAATGACCATGCATCGCCGCCTATTGCTCGCCACGCCCTTCCTCGCTGCGCCTGCCTTGGCGCAGACCCGCGCGCCCATCCGCATCCTGGTCGGCTTCGCGCCCGGCGGGGCGGCCGATATCTCCGTGCGCATCGCTGCCGAGGCCGTTGCACGGCGCGGCGGCCCACAGATCATCCCCGAGACGCGCAGCGGCGCGGT
>CANHTE010000088.1 GCA_947462945.1 Acetobacteraceae bacterium | reverse complement strand
GCGGCGGCAGCCTTGCTCCAGGCTATATCGGCGAGCATTCTTTTCCGGCGTTGATTGCGGAGAGAGACAATGTGGGATTTCTCGGTCACCGGCGCCTTGGGGCTGATGGCCCGCACCTGGCCCTTCCTGGTGGTTCGGATGCTGGTCTATTTCAGCATCGCCCTTGCCTATGTGTTGTTGACTGGCAGCGGCGCGGGGCTTGGCTGGTTGATCGGCGCGGCCGGCACGGCGGATTTCCGCGGTGGCGCCACGGTTGTGGGTGGGCTGGTCGGTTTTGGCCTGACGGCGGGCATCGTCTATCTGCTGCGCGAATACATCCTCTATATCATCAAGGCCGGGCATATCGCCGTGATGATCGAGCTGATGGAAGGGCGAAACCTGCCCGCCGGCCAAGCGCAGATCGAGCATGCCGGGACCATCGTGAAGCAGCGCTTCGCCGAGGCGAATATCCTGTTCCTGTTCGATCAATTGGTGCGTGGTGTGCTGGGCGCCATCCTCGGCCTGGTGCAGGGGGTGGCCGGGCTGCTGCCCATCCCTGGATTGCAGCAATTGATGGCGCTGATCCGAGCCTTCCTGCGGCTGGCCGTGGGCCTGATGGATGAGGTGATCCTCGGCCATTCCATCCGGACCCAATCCACCAATGCCTGGGATTCAGGGCGGATTGGGCTGGTGCTCTACGCGCAGAATGCGGGGGCGATGATGCGCAATGCGGCGTTCCTGATGGTCATCGTCTGGGCGCTGACCTTGCTGGTCTTCCTCGGCATGCTCGCCCCTGCCGCTGGCATTGCCTATGCCATGCCGGGCGGCTGGTCGGCGGGCGGGATCGTCTTTGCCCTGATCTTCGCCTGGTCGGTGAAGGCGGCGCTGATCGAGCCCTTCGCGGTTGCCTGCATGCTCCAGGCCTTTTTTCGCGTCAGTGGGGGCCAGCGCCCTGATCCGGTGTGGGAAGCCCGCATCTCCGGCGTGTCACGCAAATTCGAGGAGTTGCAGGCGCGCGCCGCGGGGCAGCGCGCCTGACGCGCCTCATCCCCTGATCCGCGCCAGGAATTGGCGGTGCCAATCCACATAGCCCGGATGCACATGGCTCAGCTTCTCGCGCAGCATTCCATGCGCCACGGGCAGGCGGTGGAAGGGAATGAAGGGGTAGAGGTGATGCTCGGCGTGGTAGGGCATGTTCCACATCAACAGGCGCAGGGCCGGGTTGGTCAGCATGGTGCGCGTATTGGTCAGGCCGTCACGCTCCTGTGAGCAGAGCGTGTGCTCGGTGAACAGGTAGGCGCGCAGCAGCGGCTGGCCGAGCAGCTGCGGCAGCACCCAATACAACAGCAGCGCCTGCCAGCCGAACACCGCCACCACCAGCACCGCCAGGGCCAGCACGAAAGCCAGCATCCAGCGCATGCTGCGAATCACGCGCGGCGCCGTTTCCGGCTGGAAATACGGATAGGCCGAGAAATCCCCCCGCAGCGCATCCACCGCGAAACGAAAGCGCGAACGCCAATAGCGAATCGCCACCATGCGCCACAAATAGCCCTGGATTTCCATGGGCGGCGCCTGATGCAGAAGTTCGGGATCTTTCAGCGGGTCCTGCGTATGGCGGTGATGCGCGAGGTGATAGACCTGATAGAAATGCCAATTGTAGAGCGAGGGCGCGCCAGCCAGCCAACCGACCACGGCATTCAAGCGGCGCGTGGCGAAGGCCGTCTGGTGCATGGTTTCATGGAAGGGCGCAAAGAGCGCGGCCTGCACCATGCCCAGCGCCAGCACGGCCGGGGCTTTCCACCAGCCCGGCAGCAGCGCGACCAGCGTGCCGGTCAGCAGCAGCAGGCCCAGATGAATGGCCAGGCGCCGCAACCCCTCGGCGTCGGAGCGGCCGGCCAGATGCATCATCGCGGCGGGGGCGGGGGCGCGGATATGCGCCTGCTCATGCGTCAGGCCACTCATGTTGCGTATTCCGGGGGGCGCGCCTTGTGCCATTCGGTGGCCTGTTCGAAGGCCTGGGCGATGCGCAGCACCTCTGCTTCGCCAAAGCTGCGGCCGATGATTTGCAGGGAGAGCGGCAGCCCATTGGCCGCAAAGCCCGCGGGCAGGCACAGCGCCGGATGGCCGGTCACGTTGAAGGCGGCGGTGATGGGCTGGGCGCGGCGCCAGGGGCCATCATCCACATCCAGCGCGGCCGGCGCGGCGCCATGGGCTGGCGCGCAGAGGATGCCGTCCACCTGCGCAAACAGCGCATCCACCTCGGCCGTCAATTGATGGCGCAGGCGCTGCGCCTGGACATATTGCGGCCCGGTGACGAAGGCGCCCAGCACCATGCGCTCGAAGGTCACGCGGCCATAGGCCTCGGGCCGCTGGCGCAAATCCTGCTGATGGATGGCGAAGCTCTCGGCATGCAGGATGGTCCAGCAGGCGGCCTCGAAGCGGCGCAGCGCGGGCAGCGTGACTTCGATGATCTCGGCGCCCTGTTGCGCCAGGGTTTGCACGGCGGCATCCATCGCGGCCTGCGCCTCGGCGTCAATTCCGGCCTCGACGCCATAGGCGCGCGCATAGCCCAGGCGCAGGCCTGCCACGCCGGATTTAAGCCCGGCCAGGTAATCCCCGACCGGTTGATCGGCCGAGCCCGGGTCACGCGGGTCAAACCCTGCCAGCGCCTGCATCGCCATCGCGCAATCCTCGACGCTGCGGGTCAGTGGTCCGGCATGGTCGAGGCCGAAGCTGAGCGGCACGACGCCGCGCCGACTCAGCCGCCCATAGGTGGGCTTCAGGCCGACGCAGCCCGAAAAGGCCGCCGGCAGGCGGATCGAGCCGCCAGTATCGGACCCCATCGCCAGCGCCACCATCCCCGAGGAGACCGCAGCACCAGAGCCGGAGGAGGAGCCGCCGGCGAAATGGTCCGGGTTCCAGGGGTTCTTCGCGCGCGGGAAAGGCAGGCTGTCATTCACGCCACCCCGCGCAAATTCATGCGTGGCGAGCTTGCCCAGCAACACCATCCCGGCCGCTTCCAGCCGTTCCGTCGCGTCTGAATCCGTGCTTGCGATATTGTCGAGCAGGACGCGGGAATGCGCCGTGGTCCGCACGCCCGCTACGTCATAGATGTCCTTCAGCGCATAGGGGATGCCGTGCAGCGGCCCGATGCGGCGGCCTGCCTTGATCTCGGCCTCGGCTTTCGCGGCGGCGGCGCGGGCGCGCTCGGCCGTCGGCGTGATGAAGGCGTTCAGACGCGGCTCCAGCGCCGCGATGCGGGCCAGCGCCGCTTCGGTCAGCGCGATGGGGGAGAGGGTGCCGGCTGCGATGCCGGCCGAAGCCTCGGCGAGGGAGGGTACCGGGGCGGGTATCACGCGCGCACCGGGCTTGGCACAGGGTGCGGGGCGGCGGCGGGCTCATGCGCGTAGGGCGTGGGCTCATCCAGCACGAGGGCCAGCGCCCTCCAGGAGCGATAGGCCTCCAGCATGATGCCATAGCGCTCGGGCGCGATGGTGATGCCGGCAACCCGCAGGGCCGATTGGAAATCCAGTTCCAGCTCGGACGTCATGCGGCGAAGATCAGGATGAGGATGGGTGCAGGGCGCATGCGGAATCTCCAGACCAAAGCCTGTTGCCCGTGCGCTGCGCTCTCCCGGTGCGCAGCTTGGCAGGCGCCGCGCGCTCCCGTCAATCGCGCGGTGCCTGGTAGGGATGCGTTGCCATCCAGTGCCGGGCGATATCGACCCGTCGCGTGATCCAGACATCGCGGCGCGCGGCGATATGATCCAACACCCGGCGCAACCCCATGGCCCGCGCCGGGTGGCCGATGAGGCGCATATGCAGCCCGATGGACATCATCTTGGGCCGCCCCCGCGCACCCTCCTCATACAGCATGTCGAAGGCATCACGGATGTAGGAAAACCAATCCTCCGAGGTGCCCATCCAGCCGGCGTATTTCCCGTCATTATTGGTCAGCGAATAGGGCACGATGAGATGCGGCTTGCCCTGCACCGTCTTCCAGATCGGCAATTCATCGCCGTAGTAATCGCTGTCGTAGAGAAAACCGCCTTCTTCCACGACCAGGCGGCGGGTGTTCACGCTGGGTCCGTAGCGGCAATACCAGCCATCCGGGCGGTGGCCCACGGTCTTCTCCAGGCTGGCGACGGCGAGGCGGATATGCTCGCGCTCCTCGGCCTCGCTCAACTCGAAATGCTTCACCCAGCGCCAGCCATGCGAGCAGACATCGAAGCCACTGGCGCGGATGGCGGCTGCCGCCTCGGGGTTGCGCTCCAGGGCCAGGGCGCAGCCAAAGACCGTCATCGGCAGGCCGCGCTCCTGAAACAGACGCATCAGCCGCCAGAAGCCGACGCGGCTGCCATATTCGAACATGCCCTCGGCTGCCAGGTCGCGGCCGGATTTCAGCTGGTTCAGCCCATGCGCCTCGGTCAGGCCGGTCTCGGTGAAGCCCTCGCCATCCTGGACCGAAGGCTCTGAGCCTTCTTCGTAGTTCATCACGAAATTGACGGCGATCTTGGCGCCGCCCGGCCAATGGGGGTCAGGCGGGTTCGCGCCATAGCCGATGAAATCGCGCGCTGAATGGTCGGACATGGGACCTCGTGCTGATGCGTGGATGGAGCATGGAACAGGCCCGGGCGGGGCGCCAGCCTGTCAGACGCGCTGGAGCAGGACCGCTTTTTCAGCCTCGGTCACGCCGCCCTGCGCGGCCCAGACCGCTTCCGCCCAGGTGGGCGCCTCCGCCAGCACGTCGATGACCTCGGCGGTTTGCAGCGTCTCGGCGAATTCATGGGCGGTCATCGCGCTGGCATCCCAAAGCTGCGCAAGTGTCCTGATGGTACTTTCGGGCGCCGCCCCTTCCAGCTGGCCGCCCTCGGCCAGCAGTGCCACCCGCCGCGCGGTCACCAGAATGCGCGCCGCCGCCTCGATCCGCATTTTCTCCCAGAAGGTTCCCCCCACCAGGGAGGCCAAGGTTTCCAGCGCGCGGCTGCGCATGGCGTCGGGCGTGAGCAGGAGGCCGGCATCAGGCATGGTCATCCTCGGCTATGGTGGCGGCGGCATGCTCCCTTGAAGCTTGCGGGTTGGTCAACCTTGGCCCCGATGGCGCCCTGGGCGGTTCCCGCAACCGCCGGTTCCGGCTAGGGACGGGGCGTGTCCAGCCTCATCACCCTGATCCCGCCGCCCGTCATGTTCTTCGCGCTCGGTTTTGGCGCCGGCGCCTTGCGCGCCGAGCTTTCCGTGCCCGAGGCGCTGGCGCGCAGTCTTTCGCTCTACCTGATGGTCGCCATCGGGCTGAAGGGTGGCGCGGCCTTGGCCATGCCGGGCGCGGCCGAGGGGCTGGGGGCGGCGCTGGGGGCCGGTGTGCTGCTGTCTTTTCTGCTGCCCTTGCCGGCCTTCCTGCTGCTCCGCCTCGCCTCCCGGCTGGATCGGGAGACGGCGGCCGCCGTCTCGGGCCATTACGGCTCGGTCAGCGTGGTCACTTTCGCCGCCGCCTCGGGAACGCTGGTGACGCTGGGCGTTGCGCAGGAGGGTTTCATGCCGGCGGTGCTGGCGGTGATGGAAACGCCCGCCATCCTGACCGCGCTGCTGCTGGCCCGGTTGGGCGGCAGCGCCGATGCCCCCAAGCTGCATGCCGGCAAGCTGGCGCGCGAAGTGCTGCTGAACGGCCCGGTGGTGCTGCTGATGGGCAGCTTTCTGATCGGCTATCTGGCGGGTGAGCCCGGGCGCCGCCAATTGGCCCCTTTCACCGAGGCGCTCTTCCCGGGCGCGCTGTGCCTCTTTTTGCTGGAGATGGGGCTGATGGCGGTGCGGCAATTGCGCGCCAGCGGCAAGGGGCTGCCTTTGCCGCTGATCAGCTTTGGGTTGATCATGCCGCTGATCGGCGGCGCGGCAGGCCTCATCACCGGCGGGTTGGTCGGGCTTTCGCCGGGGGGGGTGGCCTTGATGGCGGTGCTGGGCGGTTCGGCCAGTTACATTGCCGTGCCGGCGGCCATGCGCCTGGCCTTGCCGCGTGCCGATGCGGGCATCTACGTGACCCTATCCGTGGCCATCACCTTCCCCTTCAATATCCTGATCGGCATTCCGTTGTGGATTCGCCTCGCGGGGATTGGCCCATGATGCATGCGCGCAAACGCATCGAGATCGTCGTCGAGGCCGTTCGCGCCGAGGAGGTGACGGGCCTGCTCGATCGCCTGGGCGCGACTGGCTGGACGCAATTGCCGGTGCTGGCCGGGCGCGGGCGGCAAGGCGTGCGGCGGGGGGGGGACCTTTCGGGCGTGCTCGATAATGTGGTGATCATCTGCATCTGCGGCGCTGCCGTGGCCGAGCGCGTGGTCG
>CANHTE010000087.1 GCA_947462945.1 Acetobacteraceae bacterium | reverse complement strand
TGTGAAGGGAGGCGTGCCGGGCCCGCAAGCCAGGCGGTCGCTTCGCCGCACGCCTCGCTTGGGTCGTGGCGGTCCGGCTCGGTGTCCTGGATGCGAGACTGCTCCTCCGTCCAGAAGGGGAAATCCGGCGCGTCAGGGGGCATTGATGGCGAAATTGCCGATCGTGACCACCTGGCCCGAGCAGATGTTGATGTTGCGCCGCTCCAGCGCCCGGCCATCGGGAAACAGGATGCGGATATCGTAGAGGCCCGGCGTCGCCACGCGGAAATTCCCGCTGCGGCCAGGTTCCAGTACATCCAGCCGCAGCTGGTCGGTGCCCCAGGCGGTCAGCGCCGAATCCCGCCAGAAGATGCGCTGGACGGGGCGAGAGCCGGTATTGGCGATGCGGAAATTCCCATCGCAGGCTGAAGCGGCGCGGGGCGCCGTGGTGCTGGGCGGCGGTGGTTCGGCCCCGCAAGCGGCGAGGCCCAGCAACGCCGCGAGCGCGAGGCCGCGTCTCATACCCGGCCTGCGGCCTTGTCGGCCTCATAGCGCGCCTTGTTTTCGGCATTGGCGGGATAGAGACCGGGCAGGGCCATGCCGGCCTCCACCTGCGTCATGATCCAGCCTTCCAGGCGCTCCTGCTCCACGCTTTCCTCGGTCACGGCCTCGACCATGTCCTGCGGGATCAGCACGCAGCCATCGGCATCGCAGACCACGACATCGCCCGGAAAAACCGCCACGCCGCCGCAGCCGATCGGCTCCTGCCAGGACACGAAGGTGAGGGCGGCGACGGAGGGCGGGGCCGCGCCACCGCCGCACCAGACCGGCAGCCCCGTGCCGTTGACGCCCGCCACATCCCGCACGGCGCCATCCGTCACCAGCGCGGTCACGCCGCGCTTGGCCAGCCTGGCGCAGAGGATGTCCCCGAAGATGCCGGCATCGGTCACGCCCATGGCATCGGCCACGGCGATCACGCCCTCGGGCATCGCCTCGAGGGCGGCGCGGGTGCTGATCGGGCTGGACCAGGAGGCGGGGGTGGCCAAATCCTCACGCGCGGGGACGAAGCGCAGGGTGAAGGCCTCACCCACCAGGCGCACATTCTGCGCGGCCGGGGTGAAGGGGGCCGCCTTGCGCATCCAGACGTTCCGAAGGCCCTTCTTGAGCAGCACGGTGGTCAGCGTGGCGGTGGTGATCTTCTCAAGCCTGGCCTTGGTGGCGGCGGAAAGCGGCATGCTCATTCTCCTTTAATGCGGGGCGCTTTTCCGCCCGTGGCGTGGCCCCGTCAATGAGGGGAGGCTTCGTGAGGGGAGGGTCAATCGGGCTGGGGTCAATCGGGGTAGGGCGCGCACCATTCGAGCAGGACGCCCGGCGCTTCTGCCCGGCCCGCCTCGGCCGCACGCGCATGCAGGGCCGCCAGCCAGCCCGGGCCGCCCGGGGGGGGCGCCTCGATCAGCGCCACCCAGCCTGTGGCGGCCCTGGCGCCCGGGGGCAGCAGGCGAAATCGCGGGTCCCGGGCGGCCATCTGGTGAAGCTGCGCCAGGAGCGTGGAGGGCCAGCCGGCTTCCTCCGACACCACGCATTCGAAAGGCGCCCCCGTGCCTTGCAGGACGCCCGCGATGGTGGCCACCAAATCCGCGCGGGGCGCGATGATGGCGATGGAGGTGAAGGGGCAGGCCAGCTCCGTCAGCGCATCCTGATGAGGGGCGGGCGCCGGGGCCAGGAAGGGCAGCTCTTTGCTCTCGAAGCCGCCCCCTGGCGCGATGGGGTGCCGAAGACGCGCCAGCGGGCGAGGGGGGTGGATATCGCAGGTGCCCGGGCCGGGCAGCCGCACCACCAGCTCCATCCCGGCCGTGCAAAGGGCGCGCGCCTCCATCTCATCCAGCTCCAGGTCGAAGCGGAGCAGCTGGCGCCGGGGGGCAAGCCGGCCATGGCGCAGCAACCGCTCGCCCATGGGGGTGCCATCCGGGGTGATTGGCCGCAAGGCGAGGCTGAGGGTCAGGCCGGCGGAGAGGGGCGCCACCTCGATCCCCATGCGCAGCGCTGGCCGGGTGGTTGCGGGGGAGAGCGCGAAGCAGAGCTCGGCCCCGCCGCCCTCGGCGCAAAGCCGCACGCCATAGGCCGGGAATTCCCCGGGGCGGTGCTGTTGCGGCGCCACCGGGCCGTGGCGCACCCGCCCGCCCAGGGCACGCAGGCTGAGGCCGGGGCTGGGGCGGACCGGGTCCATCCCCGCTGAAGCCTCCAGGGGGCCGCGCCACTCCCGCAGGGTTGGGTCGGCCAATGGAGAGGCCAGTGGCGAGGCCAGGAGTTCGGGCGGCGATGGGGCCAGCCGGGCGCGCAGGGCCGCCACGCGCTCCCCAGCCAGTTGGTCCCCGGTGGCGTGATGGGGGGGGGAGAGGCTCAGCACATGGCGCCAATGGGCCAGGGCCGCGCGCGGCGCGTCCGCTGCCTCCGCCATTTCGGCCATCCGCCGCAGCGTCTCGGCGTCATCAGGCCGGGATTTCAGCGCAAGCGCCAGTTCGTTCAACGCTTCGCCGGGGCGGCCGAGGGCCAGCAGGCTGCGCGGGCGGCGGGCCAGTCTTTCCGGGAAGGCCGTATCCTCCGGGCCGATGCCGGCCCAGAAGGCGGCCGCTTCCTCATGCTGGCCCAGGGCGGTGGTGATTCGGGCCAGGATCAGCAGGGCACGCGGGTGGCCGGGGCTGTGGCGCAGCGCGGCGCGGGCCAGGCGCTCGGCCGGCTCGAACTCCTGCTGGGCGAGGTGCACGCGCGCGCGGACCGACAGCAGATCGGCGTCACTCGGATCATCCAGCAGCCCCGCTTCCAGCAGCCGCGCCGCCTGGGCGAGGTCCCTCTCGCCCTCGGCTTTGCGGGCGGCCTGGAGGATGTCGCGGCGAGACAGGCGCGCCGGGCGCGGGCCGGGCAGGGTGGGCATCACCACCTCGCCCAGCAGCCATCCCTCCTCCGTCACGCCCGGTTCGGACTGGTCCCCCTCGGCCCCGGTGCAGCGCAAGGTGAGTAGGCTGCCCGGGGCGGGGCGTGGCTTCAGTGCCAGGAGGTTGATGGCAAAGCCGTGTTGGCCTTCCCCAATTCCGGCCTCACGCAGGTCAGGGCGGGGCCGGTTGGCCAATTGGCGGCCGAGCAGGCGGCCCTCCTGCCGGATTTCCAGCCAGACCGGCAGCAGCGGGCGCATTTCATCCCAGACCCAGCCCCGGCATTGCCCCCCCGCCGCGCCCTCGATCCGCCCGCGCAGCATGTGCAGCCGGGGCGGGATCACCAGGGCCAGGCGGTCCACCGTGATGGGCAGCCACTGGTCCTCGGCGATCAGGGCAATCTCATGGGCCTGGCCGTCCTGGGCCTCGGCGGGCAGGGCGAGCGCGAAGCCTGCGCCGCCGGCGCCGAAGCCGATGGCCTCCAGGTCAGCGCGTGGCAGGTCGGCGCGGAAGCGGGCGAGAGGCTGGCCGTCGAGATGAACCTCACCCAGCAAAGGCACCGAGGGCCGATCCGGGTCCCAGATCCAGCCGCGCAACACGCCATCCAGCACACCGTCCATGCGGCCGCGCAAGGCCATGGCCTCTCCTCTCGCAGGGCGAAGCGGCATGGATAACGGAGGATGCGACGGCATGCTAGCGCTAGGGCTGGATGGCGGGATGGCGCCTGTCGCGGCAATCTGCCGCCATGTCGCGCCTCGCCTGGACCCTTCTCTTCGCCCTGGCCCTGCTCTGGGGCGGGTCGTTCTTCTTCGTCGGCGTGGCGGTGCGCGAATGGCCGCCGCTGATGATCGTACTGGCCCGGGTGGGGCTGGCGGCGATCGCGCTCTGGGGCGTGGTGCTGGCGCTGCGGCTGGAGCTGCGCCGGGATGGCCCGGCGCTGCGCGCGCATCTCGGCATGGGGCTGCTGAACAATGCGCTGCCCTTCCTGCTGATCGTCTGGGCACAATCGCCGGCGGGGGGCGGGCTGCCTTCAGGCGTGGCCTCCATCCTGAACGCGACCACGCCGCTCTGGGCCGTGCTGTTGGCCCATGCCCTGGGGGCGGAGCGCGCCACGGCCCTGCGGGTGGCAGGGGTGGTCTCCGGCTTCCTGGGGGTGGCGGCGATGCTGGGCGGCGATCTCAGCGAGGCCCCCGTGGCGGCAACGCTGGCCATGCTGGCCGCCACCTTCGCCTATGCCAGCGCTGGGCTCTGGGGGCGGCGCTTCAAGGCGCTGGGCATCCCGCCCCTCGTCGCGGCGGCGGGGCAGGTGAGCGTGGCGAGCCTGTTGCTGCTGCCGCTGGCGCTGTGGTTCCACCCGCCGGATACGCTGCCCTGGCCGGGGCAGCCGGTGCTCGGAGCGCTGCTCGGCCTCGCGCTGTTCTCCACCGCGCTGGCCTATCTGTTGTATTTTCGTATCCTGGACCTGGCCGGGCCGGTCAACTTGATGCTGGTGACGCTGCTGATCCCGGTGGTGGCGATTGCGCTCGGTGTTGTCGCACTCGGAGAAAGCCTCGGCCCGCGCCATGGCGCGGGCCTTGCCCTCATCGCCCTGGGTCTGGCGATGATTGACGGAAGGTTGTTCCGGCGGCGGGGCTGACCCCCGCCGCGCCGGTCAGTGATGCGCGATTTCGCCCGCACCAAAGATGTAGATGGACACGAACAGGAACAGCCAGACCACGTCCACGAAATGCCAGTACCAGGCGGCAGCTTCGAAGCCGAAGTGACGCTCAGGCGTGAAATGCCCGGCGATGGCGCGGAACAGACAGACCGCGAGGAAGATGGTGCCGACGATGACGTGGAACCCGTGGAAGCCCGTCGCCAGGAAGAACACCGAGGGATAGACGCCGCCGGTGAAGGCAAAGGGCGCCATGCTGTATTCCCAGGCCTGCAAAGCCGTGAAGAAGACGCCCAGGATGACGGTGAGGGCCAGGCCCGTGATCAGGCTCTTGCGGTCATTCTCGAGCAGGGCGTGATGCGCCCAGGTCACCGTGCAACCCGAGAGCAGCAGGATCATCGTGTTCAGGAAGGGCAGGCCCCAGGGGTCGAAGGTCTTCACGCCGGCGGGCGGCCAGATCGCGGTGGCGGCGCCAGACACGTGGTCCGGGTACAGCGCGAAGTGGAAATAGGCCCAGAAGAAGGCCACGAAGAACATCACTTCCGAGGCGATGAACAGGATCATGCCGTAGCGCAGGCCAAGGCGCACCACCGGGGTGTGCAGCCCGGCCGTGCGGCTTTCCTTCAGCACATCCCGCCACCAGCCGAACATGCAGCCCAGAACGCCCGCCCCGCCAAGCGCCAGGACGAGCGGACCCCCGCCATGCGCCAGCACGATGATGCCAAACAGCATGAGCCCCGCCGCGAAGGCGGAGAGGATGGGCCATGCGGAGGGCTCCACCAGATGGTAGGGGTGCTTGTAGGGGCTCGCGCCCTCGGCGTTGCTGGCCATCACTCGTCCTGCGCTCTGTCTCCCGGGGGCCGAGAGGGCGCCTGGGCGTTGCGGCGCACAATCCCGGAAAACGGGCGGCGGATCAAGGGTGGGGCATGGGGAAAGGGCAATGGGCGGCTGATTTCGCGGGCGCGCGGGTCCGCTCCCGTCAGGGTTGGCGCGCGCCCACATGCGCCCCGGCATTGGCCAGTGCCCCGGCGCGCTCGGCGTCATTCAGGCTGCGGAAGAAGGTGTAGTTGATGCTGATGGTCCGCAGGCCGCGCGTGGCCGGGTCTTCGGCGATGCGCGGGTCCACCCAGAAAGCCAGCGGCATATCCACCGATTGCCCGGGCTCCAGCGTCTGCTCCTCGAAGCAGAAGCAGGCGGTCTTGTGGAAATACTTGGCCGCGATGTCGGGGGTGACATTGTAGCTGGAAATGCCTGTGGCCGGCCCGGTGCCGGTGTTGCGCGCCACATAGAAGGCCAAGGCCTCCTCACCCACGCGCAGCTGCATGGCGGGTTGCTGTGCCTCGAAACGCCAGGGCAAGGCAGGTTGGGTCTGCGCATTGAAGCGCACCGTGATCAGGGCGGTGCCTGGCGTGGCCGGCGCCGCCTGGCCGATCATGGGGGTGCCGCCAAAGCCGGTGGCACGGCAGAACAGGTCATAAAGCGGCACGGCGGCGAAGCTGACGCCCACCATAAAGCCGACAAACCCGAAGGCCGCGAAGCCCAGTCGGCGATTTTTCCGGGCCAGATTGTCTTGCGGCGTCATGCGCATGAAGTGGCCCCTCCCGGCCCATCGCGCAAGACCGGATTCAGCCGCTGCGCTCTTGTCTGGGGGCCTGGCGCCGCGTCATGGGTCCTGCAGCGCCCGGAGACCCGGCCGGGCAAGGGGGGTGCCCAGAAGCTCTCGTTCATCGAGGCCGAATTGGCTGACCCAGAGGCTGTTGGAACT
>CANHTE010000086.1 GCA_947462945.1 Acetobacteraceae bacterium | reverse complement strand
TGCCGATGGCGCGCCGCCCCTCGTCGGCGATGAGCCCGCGCCCCGCCCGAGCGGGACGCGGGGGTATCGTCAGACCAATTCAGCGCGAAGTGTCCGGGCCGCCGCAACGAGATTCGCCATAGCCGGCCTCACCTCTCCCCAACCTCGGGTCTTGCAGCCGCAATCGGGGTTCAGCCAGAGCCGCCGGCGCGGAATGCGGTCGGTCGCCTGTCGGAGCAGCGTCGCCATCTCGTCGGATGACGGGATGCGTGGTGAGTGGATGTCCCACACGCCCGGTCCGATCTCGTTCGGATAGTCGAAGACGGCAAAGGCTTCGAGCAGTTCCATGTCGCTGCGCGCAGTCTCGATCGAGATCACATCTGCATCCATGGCCGCGATGCTCTCAATGATGTCGTTGAACTCGCTGTAGCACATGTGAGTGTGGATCTGCGTGTCGTCCCGTACGGCGGAAGCCGATAGTCGGAAGCACCCGACTGCCCAGTCCAGGTACTGGGCACGGTCTGCCCGGCGCAACGGGAGTCCCTCGCGGAACGCCGGTTCGTCGATCTGGATAATGGGGATACCGGCGGCTTCCAGATCCACCACCTCGTCACGGATGGCCAAGGCGATCTGTCGGCAGACCGTTTCACGCGGGATGTCCGTCCGCACGAATGACCATTGCAGCATGGTGACCGGCCCCGTCAGCATGCCCTTCATCGGCTTGTGCGTCAGCGACTGCGCATAGGCTGACCAGCGTACTGTCATCGGCGCAGGGCGTGAGACATCCGCCCATATGATCGGCGGTGCGACGCAGCGGGTGCCGTAGCTCTGCACCCAGCCATGCTTCGTGAAAGCGTAGCCGGCGAGCTGCTCGCCGAAATACTTGACCATGTCGTTGCGTTCGAACTCGCCATGGACCGGGACGTCAACGCCGATCTTGTCCTGCCAATGCACTGCGTCTGCAGTCAGGCGCTCCATCTCGGCGTCATAGTCCGCTTGGGCCAGCTCGCCGCGGTTGAGGCGGGCCCGCAGCGCGCGCACCTCGCTGGTCTGCGGCCAGGAACCGATGGCCGTGACCGGCAGTTCCGGAAGCTGCAGCCGTTTCGCCTGCACTACCGCGCGCGCGGGGTAGGGGTTGCGGCGGCTCTCCATCTCGGGAGTCAGTGCCGCGAGCCGCGCGGCAACGGCCGGATCCTGCAGCCGCCTGTCGGCACGCGCATCGGCCAGCACCCGGTCGCTCTCCTCGAATGCGGCGCTGAGGGCTGCCTCCCCCTCGTCCAACGCGCGAGCCAGGATGGCGACTTCCTTCAGCTTTTCGTTGGCAAAAGCCAGGCGCCGTTTCAGCACCGGGTCGAGCGCGGTCTCGAGGGCCAGGCTGTGCGGCACGTGCAGCAGGGAGCACGAGGGGGCGACCATCAACCGCTTCGCGAAGCCGACGGCTGCGGCCTGCTGGAGTTGCCCGAGTGCCATCCGCAAGTCGGTGCGCCAGACATTGCGGCCATCCACCACGCCAAGCGAGAGCCAGCGCTCACGCGGCAAAGCCTCGAGGACATCGCTGGGCTGATCGGGCGCGCGCACGAGGTCCACATGCAGTCCGGCGACCGGAAGTTCGGTTGCGAGCCCCAGGTTGTCGCGAAGCCCCCCGAAATAGGTGGTCAGCAGCAAATTCAGACCCGGGGCGGCCAGCGCCAGTTCGCGAAAGGCCATCCGATACGCATCGCCCGCGCCCGCCGGCAGATCTGTGGCGAGGCAGGGCTCGTCCACCTGCACCCAGACGGCTCCCGCCTCGGCCAGGATACGCAGCGCGTCGGCGTAGGCCGCCAGCAGCGCCGGCAGCAGGTCCAGCGGCCGTGTCCCGTCGATCGTCTTGGAGAGCAGCAGCAGCGAGACAGGGCCAAGCAAAACGGGACGCGTGCGCGTGCCGTGGTCCAGTCCCTCGCGCAACGCGCGGGCCCATCGGTTGTCGAGCAGGCGCGGTCTCATCTCCGCCGAGAGACGCGGGACGATGTAGTGGTAGTTGGTGTCGAACCACTTCGTCATTTCCAGCGCGACGGCATCGGTCGGGACGCCGGCCGCACGCTCGGTGGCGCTGCCGCGCGCACCGCGAGCCAGCGCGAACATGGTGGCGAGGGACACCGGCCCTTCGCCAGCCCAGCCATAGCCCTTGGGCACCAGCCCGAAGGCGCAGGCGGTCTCCATCACATGATCGTAAAGGGCGAAGTCGCCGGAGGGGAGGTGGTTGATCCCACTGCCCTGTTGCACGGCGCGGGCGCCCGCACGGAGCCCTGCGGCGGTGGTCAGAAGGTCGGGTTCCGGCAGGGTGCCGGCCCAGAAGGCTTCGAGAGCAGTCTTCAACTCACGGCGTGGCCCGACGCGCGGGTAGCCGAGATTGGCGGCGATGGTCATCGCAAGTGTCTCCTACGCCCGGTGCGCCCAGCCCGGCCGTGGGGGTGGCGCGCCCCCGTCTGGCGGGGTGCACGGCGCAGGCAGGTCTCCTGGCTTGCGGGTGCCGGGCTTGCGCCCATCGCGGCTGGCCCTGCCTTCCCGCTTGCGCAGTGGCGCCCCTCCGAAAGAGGGGCACGGGCCGGCTGCTTCCCGCCGACAGTTGCTGGGGCAGCTTCCGACTTGGGGCGATGCCCCGCACGGAATTCCCTTTTCACCCGCTCGCGCGGGACCAACGCTTCATAAGGATATGTTTATGATTATATCACGTCAAGACTTGATCGCCTCGACTGATGGCATCGCGTCGAAATGGCCCTTCCGGGGGCGCGGGATAGCCAGCGTCCCTACCTGGATGGTGGCCAATCGGTTGCCCCGGAATGCCGCGCCGATCACAGTCAATGGGTCCTGCGGGCAGAGATCTCAGGCATGGAACTCTGCTATGGCCACGCCCTCGCGCAGTGGTCGCGCGCGCAGCAATGCCCGGTACCCTCTCCGAGGGGTCGAGCAGGAAGCGGTAGACGTTCTCGGCTCGCGGCCGCCCAGGCGTGCCCTTCGCCAGCACGAGATCGCGGCCTGCCCCGCTCAGGCCGCGGGGTCTGCGGATCACCAGCAGCCCCTCGCCGCCGCGCTCCTCCGCAGGCGGAATGGCCGGCGAAAGCCGCACCAGTGAGGAGCCGCGTGGAAAGGCCGGTCGCGTGATGTAGGCCACGGGCAGACCAGGGACCTGCAGCACGAACTCCAGCGCGACACCCTGCCGTGCGGCATAGGGACCCCAGCGCCCATCCGTCCCGGTCGTGGCAGCATGCACGGCCGAGCCGAGCCGTTCTCCGCTGTCCGGCGAGAGCTCGAAGACCTCAACCCGCGCGCCCGATACGGGAAGGTTGGACGGCGCGCCGTCGCGGAAGGCAGTCACGGTACCATCGAGGACGCCGAGGACGCTGTGCAACTGGCCCTGTGGCAGATCCATCGCCGACTCGCCTCGCTGCGGGATGCGGCCGCCCTGGCGGGCTGGACCTTCCGTATCGTCACCCGCGCTTGCCTGCGCATGCTCCGCCTGCGCCGCCGGGAGGTGGCCTGGGACGAGGATGCGATGGAGCATCTGGTGGCGGTGACGCCCGAACCTGCGCTGCGGCAGGACATCCTGCGGGCCCTGGCGTCCCTGCCCGAGCCCTATCGCGCCATCCTCGTTCTGCGTGACATCGAGGAGATGACGGCGCCTGAGGCAGCGGACGTCCTGGGTATTTCGGTGGAGGCGACCAAGAGCAGGCTGCACCGTGCCCGCACCTTGCTGCGGGAGCGGCTGCTCGGCGGAGGCTATGCCGCCGGAAGCCGAGCACGAACGGCCCTTCGGCGGTGAGGGCGGAGAAGAGTGCTTACCGCGGCCGTCCGTCGCAATGCGCTGAATTGCCGGCTTCGCCAGAGGCTGTCCGTATCTGCACCTGCGCGCCAATCATTCTTTCGCCGGCGGGATTTCAGGCCAACTTCTGAGGAAGCCGCCTATAGGCGACGTTCGCGCTTGTAGGCACGGGGGCTGAGGCCCGGGGTGGA
Source organism: Acetobacteraceae bacterium (assembly GCA_947462945.1). Lineage (GTDB taxonomy): Bacteria > Pseudomonadota > Alphaproteobacteria > Acetobacterales > Acetobacteraceae > Roseococcus. Next base: position 2,366 of record CANHTE010000086.1, on the reverse strand, counting down.
CGAAGAAGCTCTCCCTACGGCTGCATTGGAAGCCGGCGTCAGCCAGGAGGCGCTCGAGCGGGCAGGTGACTTCTTTGAGAAGGCAGTGAAGTCGGATGCTGGGCTGTCAGCGACCGAAAGAGAGGCGGTGATAGCCGCTCGGCGCGGATAGCGGCGGTTTCGCGCGGCAGCGATAACGATCGAGCCGAGATGTCGCCCGAACGGCGTAGCTGGCCAGGGGTTCCTGCGCGGGAGTTACATCCGGCCTTGTGGAGCGTGTGAGACCCAGTCGCCGTGACTGGATGGCGAGAATGGCCTCATGCTGACGCGAAACCTCCGGCAGCCTGCCAGCGGATCATGGCGCAAACCTTCATGCAGGCAGCTCCGACCGCAAGCCGTCCTTGGGGCCCGCAAATTGGCGCGAGCGCAGTCGCTCGGTCAGAAGTTCCGCCACTTCAGTCGCAAAACACTGAACGGCTGCATCACGAGATCGGCGTAGGACGGCCAGGGTCACCTCATGGCGTTCGGCGGTGTAACCTTCCAGCACCGGGGCCAGCCGCCCCGTGCGCAGATGCGGCTCGGCCAGGAAGGTCGCCATACGGCAGACGCCGTGGCCGGCCAGGGCGGCGGCCAGCAGCAGGTCTGGGTCCGCTGCCACCAGCCTGGGTGTGAACACAAGCTGGTGCGACACGCTGTGTGCGTCCGTCAACGTCCAGCCAGCCTTCGCCCCCGGCGCACAGCCTTGGGTGAGGATGGGCAGGCGGGTGAGTTCCGCCGGCCTACCGGGTGATCCTTGCGCAGCAAGCAGGGTGGGCGAGGCGTAGAGCCGGGCCTCGACGAAGCCCAGAGAGCGCAGCGGCTTCTGCTCGCCCGGCGTAATGCCGACGCAAAAGGCGATGTCCGCGGCGGATGTGGCAGCTGCGCTAAAGCGGTCCAGGATGTCGATCTCCACATCGATCGCCGCGTGTCGGCCCAGGAAATCGGCCAGCAGGTCCTGCAACAGCCCACGGGCCAGCATGACCGGCGCAGCGACGCGGACGCGGCCAGCGACCGGGGCGGCGAAGGCGTCATGGCGCAATACCTCCAGCGCGCCCACTGGGCCGCGGGATGATTCGTACAGACGGCGGCCCGCGCCGGTGGCGGTGAGGCCACGGCCCCGGCGCTCCAGGAGGCGCTCACCCAGCTTGGCCTCAAGGTCACGAACCTGGCGGCTCACGGTGGATTTCGGCAGGCCCGCCCGGCGGGCGCCTTCCGTGATGCCGCCGCCATCCACGACCAAGACGAAGGCCCGTAGGGCGTTGAGGTCCATGCTCACTGTCCCGAAAATGGAACTTAATGTCCCAAAATACCCCGATTGTGCTGCAGCTGATGGCATGAAACATGAGCGATCTGCAATGCGCGTTAGGGAACCTATGTCAGCCACTCCAACTCCGCCTGGCTTCGGCCATAGCAAGATCTTTGCCAATGGCATCATGCATCACGCCATCATCGGCGGCGAGGGACCGCCAATCCTGCTGGTCCACGGCTGGATGGGAAGCTCCTACCACTGGCGCCACGTGATGCCGCTGCTCGCGGCACGGCACAGCGTGATCGCGGTGGATGCGCGCGGCTATGGCGAAAGCGACAAGCCCTATGCCGGCTATGACGGCCTGACCATCGCCGCCGATCTGCGCGGCGTGATGGAGGCGCTGGGCCATGCGCGCTACTTCGTCATGGGGCACGACATGGGCGCGCTGCCGGCGCTGCTGCTGGCCGCCGGGAGCCCGGACCGCGTGCTCGGCCTCGGCTACTTCGACGAGCCGCTGCCGGGCTACAACCTTGAGCGCTTCACGGCTTTCGTGAAGGAGAACCCCTTTCCCTACTGGTGGTTCGCCTTCAACGCGCAGCCGCATCTGCCCGCCCTGCTGTGGGAAGGCCGGGAAGCCATGATGGTGGATCACCTGCTGACCTCGATGGTCGCCGATCCGTCCTCCATCACCGAGGCCGACAAGGCGGAATATGTCCGCGGGCTGCGCAAGCCCGGTGGCCTGCACGGCTCCTTCGGCTGGTACCGTGACGCGCTGACGACGGCCGAGCAAATCCGCGCGGCGACGGCCACGAAGCTGAAGACCCCCGTACTCGCGCTCAATGGGCAGTTCGGCCACCCCGGCGTGCTGGAGCAGATGCAACTGGTGGCCGAGGACGTGACCGGCACGACCATCCCTTATTGCGGACACCTCCTGGCCGAGGAGCAGCCGCAGGCCGTGGCCGGAGCGATCCTCGGCTTTTGCGCGCGGGTGGGAGCAGCAGGATGAGCGACGTCCAACACCACATGGTCACGCGCGATGGGGTCGACCTGCACGCTGTCTCGCAGGGCCAGGGCAGACCGATCCTGCTGATCCACGGCT